>NZ_JFCC01000022.1:0-44589 GCF_000582925.1 Acinetobacter sp. 1294596
TGCGCAAGGCCCAAAGGTCCCCTGCTTTCTCCCGTAGGACGTATGCGGTATTAGCGCTCCTTTCGGAACGTTGTCCCCCACTAATAGGCAGATTCCTAAGCATTACTCACCCGTCCGCCGCTGAATCCAGTAGCAAGCTACCTTCATCCGCTCGACTTGCATGTGTTAAGCCTGCCGCCAGCGTTCAATCTGAGCCATGATCAAACTCTTCAGTTAAAATCATTTGTACCTTATTTATAGACAAGGTACCAATTCTGGCTCATTAATCTTCTGACTAAAAATTTACTCAAATAAACTTCGAGAAATTTCTACCATTCAATCAATGAAAATTATTTCGATCGATCAACCAGTAAAAATCCACACAAGTTGTTCTTCATACTCTCTTAATGATCTTTCTGCTCTTCGTCAGAGACAGAATTAACGCAAATAAGAACCACTACCTTCACCCTTTAGTGAAGATCTTTGTCTTAATCGCGTCGGGATGAGCTCATTATAGGGCAAAAATGAGCTATGGCAAGCACTTTTAAGCTGCTGTTTTTACAAGTGTTCTAAAAATATACATTTTATTTAACTTTTTATTGGTATAACTACCCTATAACTTATTAATTTTAAAATAGAAATATAAGTTAAATATTTCCACTTAAGTAAGTATTTATTTATCAGTTTTGTTTACTTTTGTTTTTATCTCTAAAATTTTAACTGGTTGAACTGGAACATTTTGGTATGGGCCATTGTTACCTGTCGGTACAGCAGCGATTTTATCGACTATTTCCATTCCTTGAGTAACCCGGCCAAATACTGCGTATCCGTCATTCATTATATTTCTATTTAAAAACTCATTATTAGCAATATTTATAAAAAATTGACTGGTAGCCGAGTTTGGATCATTGGTACGTGCCATTGCTAAAGTACCCCGGGTATTTTTTAAACCATTACCTGCTTCATTACGTATAGGCGCGTTTGTAGGTTTCTGTTTCATATGTGCATCAAACCCTCCACCCTGAATCATGAAGCCAGGAATGACCCGATGGAAAATGGTACCATTGTAGAAATTACTCTTTACATAGCTTTCAAAATTTTTAACTGACACAGGCGCTTTATCGTTAAATAATTCTATTTCGATATTACCCAAAGATGTTTTTATTTGCATGGCACTGTTGGCAGCCCATACCGAGATACTCAAAAAACCTGCGCTCATACCCACGATTATCTGTTTTAACATTTATTTACCCACACTATTTTCTAGAGCTTTTAGATTTAGCTATATTAAGCTTTCATAATTTATTAATCAGCAGAAAAGTAATTATTTTGAGTATGTGTTATGACAAGAATAAATCATACTGATCCGCATAACTTACAGTTACCGCCTTGGAACTTGCAAGGAGAAGGCTTTATTTTAAATTACTGGCTTACTCCGCAGTTTCTGAAAAAATTTCGCCATTTTGGTTTGTCCTACTCTTCTACAGGGCGCTTCGTCCAAGTCATATTGGTACGCTATCAGGATACTCCTATACAACCTTATGATGAATTATTGATTCTTGATCATCCTTTAATGACACAACGTATACTTTCTACTATTCCAAAAATTTATGTCTCAACTACAGAGTCTGTAATACACGGCCGTAAGTTATGGGGCATTCCTAAAGAACTGGCACGTTTTGAATGGCGACGACAGCAGAATCAACTCTTTTGCCATATTGCATCTTCTGAACATGAAATGTCTCTGCATATTGGTTTTTCACCTTACTTTAAAAGTGTACCAGTCAACTCTAAATATCTACCTAAACAGTTGATGCAGATTGATCAGTTTGATGGACAACGGCATTACCGTTTCCGTCCTGAATTTAAAGGTTCCTTAAATGTAATATATCAGGCACACTGGAAAAATACTGGCTGCCTGTTTCCGGACTTTTCCCAGGCAATTTTTCTAAAAGGTCTATACGTACCTGCGTTTGACTTAATATTTCCTAAAGCTCAGATCACTTGATATTTTTTGTTTCACGTGGAACCTAAAATACTTCATCTAAATGAGCTTTAGAAATATAAGAAACCTTGATAGCAGTTATGCTGCTTTATTCCAGAATTTACGGAAATCCTTGGCAATTTGAATTGTATATTTTTTGGCTTTTCCAGATACCAAAGTCAGATTAACAAAACCATGAGCCTGGTCTTCAAATTCCTGATAGCGGACCT
This sequence comes from Acinetobacter sp. 1294596, assembly GCF_000582925.1. Classification (NCBI taxonomy): domain Bacteria; kingdom Pseudomonadati; phylum Pseudomonadota; class Gammaproteobacteria; order Moraxellales; family Moraxellaceae; genus Acinetobacter; species Acinetobacter sp. 1294596. The sequence continues at coordinate 2,194 of NZ_JFCC01000022.1, forward strand.
TTACGCCCTGCTGACGCAGCTTATGGCTATAAATCTTTCCTTCATCGTGTAGAACATCATGCCCGGCAGTTAAAATAAAAGTTGGCGGCAGATGTTTTAACTCACCATAAGTAGGCGAAATCATCGGGTCATCCAATTCGATATGATGACGAATAGCATAAAACTCTGTAACGCGGTCCACGTCATCTTTGGTCAGTACTAATCCTTCATTATAGTTATAAAAAGAAGGGTGACGGCTCTTGAAGTCTACTACCGGGTAAATTAATAACTGCGCAGAAGGTTTATAAGCCTTATTCACTGTACGCTGTGCAACTACTGCACTGATATTGGCACCGGCACTGTCCCCTGCGACTGCAATACGGTTTTTATAAATCTTAAGCTGCTTACGGTTCTGATAGGCCCATGCGAGCGCATCCTCACAGCACTGAATTATCTGTTTTGGACCAACCTCAGGTGCAAGTGGATAATCTATACTGATCACCTGAGTATTGGCATATTTGGCAATCAGACGACAAACTTCATCATGTGTATTCAAGCTACCAATCACAAACCCTCCTCCATGATAAAACATGATTAAAGGTAATTTTTTCTGTGGATCAGGATGATAATGCCGGGCTGTAATCGTGCCACTTTGTAAAGGTAGCCGGATGTCCTCTACATGTTTGATAGGAGTTTTCTTTGCGGTTAGCTCTGCAATCTGTTTTTCAAAGCCTTCTCGATCTTTTAAGGGCTGATCTGTAATTAAACCAAACTTACCCTGCTTATGCTGTATGGCCATTAAACATTTGACCAGAGGGTCGAGCTGCGGATAGATATAGCTATAGCCCAATGCCTTGGCAATTGATTCTTTGGCAAGATCAGGCAATTTATCGAGTGCACGTGCTGCGGGACCTTGAGTTTTTTTTAATAATTGTTGTATTGCCAAGTTAGAAACTGCCATGCCATTTTCTCCTTATTTATTTCTTCATACTTTCTACATGATTAACTGTCATTTGACTATACTGGTATATAAAACAACTAGTGTGTATACAAATCCAACAAGCTGAATACGCTATTCTTATTTCTATAAACTGTCATTGACATTAAGCAATGGTTTTCAGGATGTTTTTTGCCACTGGACGGCAAGAGTAGAAAGGAACAGCAGCATGTTAAATAAATTATTAGGACTTTCGCTTGCAACAGCAGTATTAGCAAGTGGTTGTGCGGTTTATCCGGATGACTATCAATATGATGGCCGTTATGATCAGGACCGGCGTTATGATCGTGATCATCGGTATGACCGAGATCAACGCTATGACCAGCAGCGTTATGATCAGCGTGAATGGGAACGTAAGCGTATGGAGCAGCGTAAAAAGCTGTATGAACAGCGTAGAGAAAATAGTAAAGAATGGAAGAAAGATCACAAGGAATGGGAAAAGCGTCAGCGTGAACGCGAGCGTGAATATCGGAAATGGGATAGAGACTAAATCTCTTTTTCTTACCCCCTCTAGACTAAGCCTGGTTTTAACCGGGCTTTCTTTTATCTTTTACTCTAGCTATAACCTATGCATAGTTTGACATAGCAGTTATTCTTTAAAATAAACTCAAAATTATAGAGCAGACTAAAACTTTAACTGTCTTTTCTATTTATATCATGCCAGATATTTCTACCAAACAAGTCAGCCGTCAGCTTAACAACAATATCTCTATGGTTAACTTAAAATATTAAGCTAAACACCTGGATTACTTTCTTATCTATAATTCTAAATCAACAGTTCATCTTTCTTATTGAGTTTTTATATTTTTATTAATAACGACTGTTTAGACAAAAATAGATAACAGATCTCAGGTCTATTATCTATTTCCAATTGTTTCCTCAACAATTAAACAATCAAGAGATGGCTTCTCTTCATTGTATCCTTTCCTGGAGGATTAGTTCTTACTGTGCTGTAGCTTCAGTCATAGCTGCTGGCTGCTCAGCAGGAGCTGCCTGTGCTGCTTCGATTTGTTGAGCTGCAGGATCAGCTTGAGCCGCAACTTCACCTTGTGCGCTAATATCTGTAGACGCTTGAGCACTTACTAATGAAGTGTCAGTCTCAGACTGTACAGCAGACTGGCTTTGTGCAGTTTCAGGATGAGTCATACCATCATTGGTCGCACAGCCTACAGCTGCAAAAGAAACACCTGCCAGCACCAGTGAAATTAAACCTAATTTTTTCATCATTTCCTTCCTTAAAAAAACATCAAATACACAAAGCCTAGACACTGCTTTGCGAAAATCATAATGAACAAAAGCTTTTCATTGTCCTGCATACAATTGGTTGGTGTTTTGAATAAGACAGGTACAGCTTCTGAAATCTTTTATTAAACTGTTACAGAGTAAAATGAATAAGCACATCTTTAGGATTAGCAAATGAGAATTATTTAAATTATTCAGTTTATAAAGATTTTAATTTACATAAAGGATGGAATTTTCATTTTTAATAATAATTCAGCTATACAACTCTTATACACCGTTATAAAAGCTTTACATTGTAATTTAAGAAGATGATTTAAAAATTATACCCATTTTAAGAAAAAATACCTCTATAGCGTCCTGTTATAGGGGGTTTAGCGATTTTATTTTCTGATAATTTTTAGAAAAATGACCTTTTATATATAGAAGAAATAAAAAACCTTATATTTATATGGGTTTCTGCTTGATTTTTTTCATCTAGCCCCGACTTCAACAGTATTAATGAATGAGCAATCATGGCAGTTCAGAAGTAACGCAGTTAGTACTGAGGCCAAATAAGGACTGTACATGTTTAAAAACCCATTTAAACGGAGATCAGCAATGGCGAATGAGCAAAATGAGCAGGCTCAAAACCCTCAAGAAGAGCAATTAGAAGCACATGACCAACAGACTCAGGCTGAAAGCGGTTCAGGGCATTTAGAAACAGATGCTGAAGATTTAAAAGCACAAATTATCAAGCTTGAAGAAAGCCTGAAACTTGAAAAAGCTCGTACGGCGAATGCGATTTATGAGAGTGAAAAAGTAAAAGAGCGTCTTGAGCGTGAAGCTGAGACTGCGAAAAAATTTGCTCTAGAGAAATTTGCGAAAAACCTGCTTGAGACAGTAGATAACCTTGAACGTGCGCTGCAAGCCACTGGTGAAGAACAAACTCCTTTATCGGAAGGTGTAGAACTCACATTAAAAGGGTTACTGACTACGCTTGAAAAAGCGGGCGTGGTAGTTGTAGACACGGCAAATGGTTTTAATGCCGATCTGCATCAGGCGGTGGGTATTGATCCAAATGCCAAGTCTGGTGAAATAGGTACAGTTTTGCAAAAAGGCTATACCCTATCCGGTCGTCTGTTACGGCCTGCAATGGTCATGGTAGGGCAATAAGCCTTCTAAATGCGGGAGTTTTTAAAAATTTTTAGCTAATTTACTTGAAAATTTTTGAAAGACTCTCATATCGGATAACAAACATAAGATTGTAAAAATTACTGAGGAATATGTCAGATGGCTAAAATTATTGGTATTGACTTGGGTACAACCAACTCATGTGTTGCTGTACTTGAAGGCGATAAAGTTAAAGTAATCGAAAATGCGGAAGGCGCACGCACTACCCCATCCATTATTGCCTATAAAGATGGCGAAATTCTGGTTGGTCAAAGCGCGAAACGCCAAGCAGTAACCAACCCGAAAAATACATTATTCGCAATCAAGCGTTTGATCGGTCGTCGTTATGAAGATCAAGCGGTACAGAAAGACATCGGTCTTGTACCTTATAAAATCATCAAAGCAGACAATGGTGATGCTTGGGTTGAAGTTAACGATAAAAAATTGGCACCTCAACAGATCTCTGCTGAAATCTTGAAAAAGATGAAGAAAACTGCAGAAGACTATTTAGGTGAAACCGTAACTGAAGCGGTTATTACTGTGCCTGCTTATTTTAACGATGCACAGCGTCAGGCAACTAAAGATGCGGGTAAAATCGCTGGTCTAGACGTTAAACGTATCATTAACGAACCTACTGCTGCTGCACTTGCGTTCGGTATGGATAAAAAAGAAGGCGACCGTAAAGTTGCAGTTTATGACTTAGGTGGTGGTACTTTTGACGTATCAATCATTGAAATCGCAGACCTTGATGGCGACCAGCAAATCGAAGTGTTATCAACCAATGGTGATACTTTCCTTGGTGGTGAAGACTTTGATAACGCGTTAATTGAATTTCTGGTTGAAGAATTCAAGAAAGAACAAAGTGTGAACTTGAAAAATGATCCACTTGCGTTACAACGTTTGAAAGAAGCTGCTGAAAAAGCAAAAATCGAGCTTTCTTCATCAAATGCAACTGAAATCAATCTTCCATATATCACCGCTGATGCAACTGGTCCTAAACACTTAGTGATCAATGTAACACGTGCGAAACTTGAAGGTTTGGTTGCTGATTTAGTGGCGCGTACCATTGAGCCTTGCCGTATTGCGCTTAAAGATGCTGGGCTTTCAACTTCTGACATCTCTGACGTCATTTTGGTTGGTGGTCAATCTCGTATGCCGCTTGTACAACAAAAAGTACAAGAATTCTTTGGTAAAGAGCCACGTAAAGACGTAAACCCGGATGAAGCAGTTGCAATTGGTGCTGCGATTCAAGGTGCTGTATTGTCTGGTGACAAGAACGACGTACTATTGTTAGATGTAACCCCGTTAACACTGGGTATTGAAACTATGGGCGGCGTGTTGACTCCAATTATCGAGAAAAACACGACGATTCCTGCGAAGAAATCACAAGTGTTCTCTACAGCGGCAGATAACCAGCCTGCAGTAGATATTTCGGTTTACCAAGGTGAACGAAAAATGGCTCAACAAAATAAATTGTTGGGTAACTTCCAGTTAGGCGATATCCCACCTGCTCCACGTGGCGTACCGCAAATTGAAGTGTCATTTGACATTAACGCTGACGGTATCCTGAAAGTTTCTGCAAAAGACAAGAGTACTGGTAAAGAGCAATCGATCCAGATTAAAGCAAACTCAGGTTTGTCTGATGCTGAAATTGAAGCAATGATTAAAGATGCGGAAGCGAATGCGGAAGAAGATCGCAAGTTTGAAGAACTGGCGAAAGCACGTAATGAAGCGGATGCACTGATCTCTTCTGCACAAAAAGCAGTAAAAGATCTGGGCGAGCAAGTAACTGCTGATGAGAAAACTGCCGTTGAAACAGCAGTTTCTGAACTTGAAGCTGCAACTAAAGAAAATGATGTTGACGCTATTAAGGCAAAAACTGAAGCATTACAAAACATCATTATGCCAATCACCCAGCGTGCTTATGAAGCCGCTCAAGGTGCTCAGGGTGGTGCGCAAGGCTTTGATCCGAATGCTTTCCAGGGTGGTGATGCTGGTCAGCAACAAAAAGCTGATGACGGTGTCGTTGATGCTGAATTTACTGAAGTTAAAGATGATAAAAAATAATTTTTCACTTTAACTTTCAAAAAAACCGCGCTCAGGCGCGGTTTTTTCTTGTTTATAGTTTTAGGGTTTTCCGGTAAAAAGCCTTGCAATATTATGTATGGATATTACCCTGTCTAGTTACAGATCATTTTCATGATATGGTTAAGACAGCTAGAGGGGAACAAAGATGGATATTCAGGTGAGTTACTATCATATTCTGATTGAAGCAAATGATCATATCAGCACTATTGAGCAATCGCGTGATATTGAGTTATTTAATATTACAGACTTAAAGCCCTATCTTTATTCAGTACTGCTCCCCTACTTAAATGATTGTGCGATTGAACTTGAAGATGAAAATATTGAATTTAATGATATTTTACATTTCTCTATCAAGCAGACCTTGTTACCTATTGAACAGCTCATTGAAGAAGAACAAAAACTTTTGCCAAGTGATACTGAAATTACCATCACTGCATCTGAAATTTTAAATGACCATGAAGTTTGCCAAGATGTTACCGCCGTTATTATGGACTTGCTAGAGGCGATGATTACACCAGACGAAGATGATGAAATAATTTAAATTATTTTCCGACTTTTATATTCATGAAAAGCAGCGAAATATTTCGCTGCTTTAATTTTAGATTTTACTGCATAATATATTCAGCACGCAGAGCACGCAGAATTTGCTGCCCCGCCCGTCCGGTTGGATTTAATCCTAAACGTTGCTGTTCCTGACGAATGGCCTGCCGGGTTTTATCACCGATCAGTCCATCTACTGCCCCGATGTCATAACCCTTTCTTAATAAAAACTGTTGAATTTCACGCCGCTCCGCACGTGATGTTCCGGCATCATCGGTTGGCCAAGCCGTCAAAAAAGGTCCCTGTCCTTGTAAACGGTCAGACAAATGGGCAATCGCCAACCCATAACTTTCTGCCGCGTTATAACTATAAATTGCATCAAAATTTTTAAATACTAGAAAAGCCGGTCCATTTTCACCTGCCGGCATCATCAAACCTGCTGGTGTAGAACCTGAAAGGTTTCCCTGAACCAGTGCAGTACCATCAGTACGAGTTAATCCGCGATTTACCCAGCTGTTTAAAGCTTTTTTATTACGCCGCCCTTCTCCCTGTGCAGAAAAACCTGAAGGAAGTTTGACTTCAAATCCCCAAGGCATACCGGTTTGCCAGCCGCGTTTTTTTAGAAAGTTTGCTGTAGAAGCCAAGGCATCTATAGTACTTGAGACTAAATCACGCCGGCCATCTCCATCGAAATCGACCGCCAGTTCCTCATAGGTCGAAGGCATAAATTGGGTATGGCCAAAAGCGCCTGCCCATGAACCTTTTAATTGCTCTTCACGTAAATCTCCACGTTGTAAAATTCGCATGGCTGCAAAAAACTCGCCACGAAAATAACTTTGGCGCCGGCCTTCACAGCTTAATGTTCCAAGCGCTTGTAACAAGGGATAACTTCCTGAAATATCACCGAAGTTGCTCTCTACCCCCCATACTGCCACTACTGTTTCGGCTGGTACACCATAAGCTGCCTCAACACGCTTGAGTACCTCTGCATGCTGTGCCAGTTTTGTTCGGCCTGCCTGTACTCGCTCTTCATCCACCAGACCCGACAGATAATCCCAGATTGGTGTAGAAAACTCTGGCTGATAATTTAGCTTGTCGATTACTGAATAATCAGGTGTTAAAGATTGGGTATAACGGTCATAAGTACTTCCGTTTACTCCAGCAGATATAGCCTGTGAACGCAAGTTGCCCAGACATGCCTGAAAATTATTTTGTGGACTATAGGCATTTGAAATAGCAGATGTTGCTGTTACCGAAGTAGAACTCGATTGACCATTAATAATTAATTCAGCATTAACCTGAGACACGCTCAAAAAAGCGGTAGAAAAAATTAGAGCAAAGTGGCGCATAAGATCCTTATCACTTTGAATTTAAATTATTGTTTTTACCATAGCATTCTGAAGTCAAAATGGAAGTTTTGAAACGTAAATTTAAAGTCAAAATTTCCTGTTTTAAATTCATTTTAAATTTAAAAATTTTATCCACAACCCTTCAGCATTTAAATTTATAAAGATAGTTTTAAATTCAAATTAAAAATCCATCTTAAATTAATTTGAATTCAAATAATCTCTTTTAAATTTATAGATAATTATCAATACGAATGCACTGGCTAAAGAATGGTTACGCTCAACAAGATGAATTTTGAATTTATTTTTTTAGTTTTAAATTCAAAATTTATTTTCTAATTTTAAATTTAAAGTTTGTCCACAAGCCAACCGGCATGAAACTTTGAATTCAAACTTAAAATAGAAAATTTAAATTCAATAAAATGAATTCATAAATCTAAATTTAAATATTATTTCCCAATTTCATAAACTCTATATGTGAAGCTACTTTTTTCAGTTGAATATTGAGTTGATAAATTCAGTAACTATTGAAGAATCTGACGCGATTCAGATATTAAATAAAACTTAAAAAATTAAAGATATTCATAGCTAATAAAAAAGAGGCGCAATCATGCCGTAATGACTGCTATAAAAAAAGCGGTCACTAAAATGACCGCTTTTTTTAGCAACAGTTTAAGGTTTAAATGTTCATATCTTGAGTCAAGGCTAATGGCTCTGGCAATATTTTCGCCAGCTGACGGCATAGCTCTGTCAGCTCTGCATGATTAACCGGCATTAAGGTAATATGACCGAGTTTACGCCCCGGCCGTTCTTCCTTGTTATACATATGCAGATGCACACCATTTAAAGCCAGTATCTGTGCGGCATCAGGATATCGCCCAATAATATTGATCATCACTGTAGGGCGAAGCACTTCTGTAGAACCGAGCGGTAGACCTGCAACAGCACGTATATGGTTTTCAAACTGTGAACAGACTGCACCTTCAATTGACCAGTGCCCCGAGTTATGTACCCGTGGCGCCATTTCATTGGCATACAGACCGGCTTCTGTCACAAATAACTCAAGTGTCAGCACACCTACATAGTTCAGATGATTCAGCAGCCGGGTAATATAATCCTGAGCAACCGGCTGTAGTTGTTCACTATTCGGTGCAGGTACAATCGAATGTGACAAAATACCATGATGATGATGATTTTCAGCTAATGGCCAGCTCTTAACTTCACTATTCTGTCCACGTACCGCAATAATTGAAACTTCACGGGAAAATTTTACAAAGCTTTCTGCAATTAAAGATTTGGCCGGACCCAGTTCAGCCCAAGCCTGTTCAATCTGCTCTTGCTCGCGCAGTACAAATTGCCCTTTGCCATCATAACCTCCAGTTGCCGTTTTCAGTACAATCGGTAGACCCAACTCGGTTACAGCCTGCTGTAGGCTCGACAAAGAATCTACTGCACGATACGGCGCTACTGGTATATCCAGCTGGTCAAACAGTGCCTTCTCCAGCAGACGGTTCTGAGCAGTAGCCAATGCTTGACGTGGTGGATAAAGCTGTTTGCTCTGCAAGAGAGTATCAACATCCGCGAGAGGTGTATTTTCAAATTCGAGGGAAAATACATCTGCACTTTCAATAAATTTTTCCAGACCCTGCGCGTCATGCTCAGAAAAGACCTGACCCAATATTGCTGAAGGGCAGTTATGGTTGGCTTCAAAAAATGTACATTGAATATTGAGTGGTAAGGCAGCTTGGGCCATCATGCGGCCGAGCTGGCCGCCACCAAAAATACCGATAGTCTTATTCATGATATCGATCCTGTCTTAACCCTGACCTGGAATATTATTACCCGCAACTTTTGCAGTTTGCGCTTCACGGAAGCCTGCTACATTTTTTGCAATTTCGGGACGGGTCAAACCCAGAATCTGGGCGGCCATAATAGCGGCATTGGCAGCACCTGCAGGGCCAATGGCCAAGGTACCGACTGCAATACCTGCCGGCATTTGTACAATAGACAACAGGGAATCTACACCATTTAGAATTGAGGACTTAACCGGAACACCCAGTACAGGTAGATCGGTTTTGGCTGCACACATTCCAGGTAAATGTGCAGCTCCACCAGCTCCTGCAATAATGACCTGAATCCCACGATCGCGAGCTGTTTCAGCGTATTCAAACAGACGGTCTGGAGTACGGTGTGCAGAGACGACTTCAGCTTCAAAAGGGACACCAAGCTGCTTGAGCATATTGGCAGTATGTTCGAGGGTAGCCCAATCCGATTGGGAGCCCATGATAATTCCGACTAGGGGTTGAGCGTCAGTTGCGACCGCATTCATTGCTAATGTTCCAGAGACTAGGTAAAAAGAGATCTCGACCAGAGCCAAGCTTTAAATGAATAAGTAGCCCTCTATTATAGACTGATTTTTGCGCTCACGACCATTTAACCTTATAGCTGCTGGCTGTTTTTTATGATTTTTCAGGAAGCAGCCGAGAAACTTTATTAAAATAGTTAAAAAATTCTTACTGGCTGCGAAAGACAAAATAAACACAGCCTAACAGACATAAACCTGCCCATAAATAGTCCAGCTTAAACGGCTGCTTAAACAGAAAAATCATGAAAGGAACAAATACCAGTAAGGTGACCACTTCTTGGGTAATCTTCATTTGGCCCAGGCTCCATCCATACTGGGATAAAAGACGGGTTGCCGGAATCATAAAACTGTATTCAAGCAGTGCAATCAGCCAGCCAAATAAAATAGCCTGCCATAACGGTACACCATGTAAAAATTTTAAATGCCCATACCAGGCCAGAGTCATAAAGCAGTTCGAAATAATCAATAACAGCAGGGGCAGGTACAGGTTTGGATTCATGGGTATTTATACAAGACGGTACAGGAGAGTAAAGACTTTAATCTATTTGAAAAATTCGACAAATATTTTAACCAGATTTTTTATCGTAATAATTTAATAGCGGGGCAACAGTAATCAGATCTGATAAAAAATCTCTGAAAGCCTTATAACGACTACAAGAACAACTATCTTTTCATGAATAGCCTTGCTATCGTTGCTGACAATTTTAATCGATCACGACAACAACACGATAAGATCAAGTGATGTGTCAAAAGTAGTAGAGAGGGTGAGTTATGCATCTGCATATTTTAGGTATTTGCGGCACATTTATGGGATCACTGGCACTTCTGGCACGTGATCTTGGGCATACTGTGACCGGTTCAGCCCAGAGTGTCTACCCGCCAATGTCTACCCAGCTTGAGAATGCGGGCATTACCTTAATGCAGGGCTATGATCGCAGCCATTTACAGCCACATCCTGATCTGGTCATTGTGGGCAACGCCATGAAGCGTGGAATTGATGCCATTGAATATATGCTAGATGCCGGTCTGCCTTATATTTCGGGACCACAGTTTCTGGCTGATCATGTATTGCAGGGTAAACATGTACTCGGTGTCGCGGGTACTCATGGTAAAACCACCACCACCACCATGCTGGCCTGGGTACTGGATCAGGCCGGTTTAAATCCCGGTTTTCTAATTGGCGGTGTGCCCCTTGGATTTAGCCAGAGCGCACGGCTGGGCGGGGGCAAGTACTTTGTAGTCGAGGCAGATGAATATGATTCGGCTTTCTTCGATAAACGCTCCAAGTTCGTTCATTATCATCCTAAAACAGCAATCCTGAATAACCTCGAATTTGACCATGCCGATATTTTTGATGATCTGGCTGCCATTCAAAAACAGTTTCATCATCTGGTGCGCACCATTCCAAGCACTGGCCGGATTATTGCGCCTATTACTGAAACCCATATTGATGAAGTACTGAAAATGGGCTGCTGGACACCTGTTATACGTACCGGTTTGGATACCGATACCCAAGCCGAACTCTATGCAGAACTAATTCAAGCAGATGGCAGCCATTTTAAGGTGCTGGAGCAGGGTAAGGTTATTGCTGAAGTTCAATGGTCCATGACAGGCCAGCATAGTGTTGCCAATGCTTTGGCTACCATTGCTGCTGCACAGCATGTGGGTGTCAGTATTGTTCAGGCGTGTGAAGCACTGTCCAGTTTTGGGGGTGTCAAACGCCGTATGGAGCTGCTGGGTACGCTCAGGGGTATCGAAGTTTATGATGACTTTGCACATCATCCCACTGCAATTGAAACGACACTGGATGGTGCTCGTAAACGTCTGGGTGAACGGCGCCTTTGGGCGGTTATTGAACCGCGTTCAAATACTATGCGTATGGGTAGCCATAAAGACGGACTGGCCCACTCGGCCCGCCTGGCAGATGAGGTAATCTGGTATCAGCCAGAAGGCCTGGACTGGGATCTGCAACCTGTAGTCGAGGCTGCTCCAAATAAGTCACAGGTGAGCCGTTCTCTGGATGAAATTATCCAGCGTATAGTTCAGGAAGCAGGTGAGGGTGATGCTGTGGTGATTATGTCGAATGGCGGGTTTGGCGGACTGCATCAGAAACTGTTGGCAGCATTACAAAGCTAAACTGAAAGAGCGGGTTAACACCCGCTTTTTTATGACTCTCTACTGTAGTGATGCATCCTGCCTGAGTGCCTTACGCAGAATTTTGCCCACCGTTGATTTAGGCAGTTCATGCAGAAATTCGATATAGCGTGGCTGTTTGTAGCCGGTTAAATTTTCTCGGGCATAAGACTGGATTTCCTCTGCTGTTAAAGACTGTTCTTTTTTGACAATAAAAGCTTTTGGTACTTCCCCAGATTTTTCATCTGCTACCCCAATCACTGCAACTTCCAGCACTTTGGGATGCTGTGATAATACAGCCTCGATTTCATTGGGAAAGACATTAAAACCTGAAACCAGAATCATATCTTTTTTACGGTCAATAATTCGTACATAGCCTTTTGCATCCATGACGCCAATATCGCCACTGCGGAAAAACCCGTCTACTGTCATGACTTTTGCTGTTTCTTCAGGCAGATTCCAGTAACCTTTCATTACTTGCGGTCCCCGTATAGCGATCTCGCCTTTTTCGCCTTGTACTACTTCCTGTCCTGTATCATCCAGAATTTTGATTTCTGTTGCCGGGAGTGGAATGCCAATTGAACCACTGAATGTAGTGGATGCCGGAGGGTTAAATGTAGCCACTGGTGATGTTTCAGACAAACCATAGCCTTCACGGATCATGCAGCCGGTAATTCTCTGCCAGGCATCGGCAGTAGATTTGAGTACAGTCATGCCGCCGCCTGTGGTGATGCGCAGATGGCTATGGTCGAGTGTTTTAAACTCCTGATGATTAATAAGTGCATTGAACAGGGTATTTACTGCTGGAAAAACTGCAGGCTGATATGTTTTAAAACAATGCACCAGATCAGACAGATCGCGCGGATTGGCTACCAGCACTGTGGCATAGCCTTTATTTAATGTACTGTGCAATAAACACACGGTAAAGGCAAAAATATGATACAGCGGAAGGGCACAGATCGTGACTTCATCTGCATAGGCATCACGGTCACCGAAGTAACTGCAAAACACTGCATTATTTTGCAGTAGATTGGCAATAATATTACGATGTGTCAGCTCTGCACCTTTAGAAACTCCAGTCGTTCCACCTGTATATTGCAGTACTACAGTATCCTCTTGATCAAGCTTGGGACGAAGATAGGTCTCCGGTAAAGTTTCAGAGAGAATATCTTTTAAACTGAATATTTGTGCTTCCTGCTGGCTTTCAGGTCTTTCAGCAGGATCAACCAGCAAATCTGGCGCAGCTGTAATCACCACATGCTGTATAGCAAGCTGATCTTTGACCTGCTGGTAGACAGGCATAAACTGGTCGAGCAGTACCAGTACAGAGACACCTGCGTCATTAAGCTGATAGTGTAGTTCACGTGCGGTATAAAGTGGATTAACATTGACCAGTATATAACCGGCCCGGATGACAGCCAGTGATACAATGGGATACTGAATGATATTCGGCATCATCACTGCTATGCGGCTACCTTGAGGTAGTTGAAGATGTTGTAAAAAGCTGGCAAATTTACGGCTATATTGCTCAATCTCGTCGAAAGAGAATTTTTTATCTTTAAAAATAAATGCAGTACGCGAGCTAAATTTTTGAAAACTATTTTCCCAGAAATCCAGTAAAGTCACATGCCGTGCAGGCAGTTGAATAGTTGGGGCAATATTCCATTGTTTATATTCATTTGACCAGACATTCTCTGTCATTGCTCTATCCTTTATTGTGCGCTTTAGATCAAAGCAGTTTTCTATTCAGAATTATTATTTTTCAATCAGGCTATTCTCATGGAGCTAGTTACTGCTCATTGCGAGCAGCTTCAAAATGATCTTTATATTTGAATTTTAAAAACAGGTGTGAATTACACACCTGTCGAGTCAAAGTCATTAATCAAACTTGAACTGTTCCGGATTAAGTTCAAATAGGGTATCCATTCCAGAACGGATCATTGCCGCATGGGTTAAGGTACGGTTTAGAATGCGGCTATAATAAAACTGCGCCGTAGCTACCTTGGCCGGATAGTAAGGATCTGTATCGCCCTGAGCAATTTTATCTTCCGCTACAATCGCCATTTTTGCCCACAAATAGGCAAATACGGTGTATCCGGAGAAATAAAGATAATCGACTGCTGCGGCACCAATTTCTTCTGGTCTCTGCTGCATTTTATCCACCACGTCTCTGGTCAGTTCTAACCATTTCTTGACTAGCTGCTCAAGCTGCTGCACCTGAGCAGAGAACTTATCGTGCTGCTGATGCTGCGCAGTAAACTCCTGAATTTCATCGGTCAGGGCTTTGAGCAAGTTACCTTTAGAACCAATTACCTTACGTGCCAGCAGGTCAATTGCCTGAATTTCGGTTGTTCCTTCATAAAGACAGGCGATCCGTGCATCACGAGCAATTTGTTCCATTCCATGTTCAGCGATATAACCATGTCCGCCAAAAATCTGCATCCCATGCTTGGCCGACTCTACCCCCGTTTCGGTCATGAATGCTTTGGCGATTGGGGTTAAAAGGGCAAGTTTGTTTTCTGCCTGTTTCTTTTCATCTTCATCATTTGAAAACTCGGCCATATCGACATAAGTAGATAAGTAATAGGCAAGGGCACGCGAGCCTTCTGCAAAGACTTTTTGAGTTAATAGCATTTGGCGTACTGCCGGGTGCACAATTATTGGGTCAGCCGGCAGTTCTGGGTGCTGGGGTCCAGCCAGAGAGCGCATTGCCAGGCGTTCTCTGGCATATGCCAGTGCGCCCTGATAAGAAGCTTCAGAAGCAGCCAGTCCCTGAATTGCAGTGCCGATCCGTGCCGAATTCATAAAGGTAAACATGCAGTTTAGGCCCCGGTTTTCCGGCCCAATCAGAAAGCCTTTAGCCTGATCAAAATTCAGTACACAAGTCGCATTTCCATGAATACCCATTTTATGTTCAAGTGCACTACACACCACGCCATTACGTTCGGCAATATTCCCGTCCGAATCCAAATTAAACTTAGGTACGATAAACAGGGAGATTCCTTTGGTACCCGCAGGAGCATCTGGTAAACGTGCCAGTACAATATGAATAATATTTTCAGCCAGGTCATGTTCCCCAGCAGAAATAAAGATTTTTTCACCACTGATAGCATAACTGCCATCCGCATTGGGCACTGCTTTGGTCCGGATCAGACCCAGATCAGAACCCGCATGGGATTCGGTCAGGCACATAGTACCTGTCCATTCCCCCGAAATCAGCCGGGTAAGGTAGTGCTGCTTCTGCTGTTCGGAACCATGATGTTCAATAGTGCGCATGGCTCCATGTGAGAGTCCAGGGTACATGCCCCAAGCCCAGTTGGTTGAAGTAATGATTTCTGAAATTGCAATACGGAATAGGGTAGGGAACCCCTGCCCGCCATACTGCTCATCGCCAGTGAGTGAAGTAAAACCCAGCTCGACATATTTTTTATAGGCATCTTTAAAACCGTCTGGCGTGGTTACTACACCATTTTCCAGCTTGCAGCCCTGCTGGTCACCAATACCGTTAAGTGGTAAAAGTTCGTTCTGGCAAAAATCTGCTGCAGCTTCCAAGTACTGCTCTAATATCTCTGCACTAAAGTTATCTTGGGCAGCCGGATATTGTTGATAGCTCTGTTCAAAGTTTAAAAAATCATTGAGAACAAATTTCATGTCGCGTAGCGGTGCAATATAATTCGGCATCGGCCATATCCTTATCGGGTTTGTAGTCTGAATTTCTATCTGTACGGCTCAAGCTATTTGTAAATAATATTTCGCACTGTGAAATTCAGTTATGTTTTATTCCATCATAATTTAAGAAATCTTGAAAATCCAGTGAAGCATAAGAATAGCTATTACAAAAAATTTCATATCAAGAAATTAAATTTTAGCTAAAATTTTTAAATATACTCAGAAAAGCAGTCATCTTATTTTTACTAATCAAGTGGCTTAGGATTTACTTTAAATAAGCTGCACTTCTTATTGGTTCTATTGGATGAGACAGGCTGTGCCATTAGCTGACTAGAAACGATAACCAATCTTTAATCCATAGCCGATAGAATGGTTATCTTTAAATTCGCTGACATAGTATTGACTTCCTGCCTGTGCACCGACTTGCCCCTTGGCGTCTCCAAGCCAGGTATATTTCATTCCTCCAGAAATAAAATATGACGTGACAGGGCTATATTGAAAGCCCAGTCCAATATTGTAATAACCTTTTATTGGACCGCCCGTAGATACATATTCTCCAGCACCGGAATCCCATCCTATAGAAGCAGAACCATTCCATTTGGAGCTAAAACGCTGTCCAATACCTAAATTCGCTGACCACTGGTCATGAAAATAGCGCACCAGATTAAATCCCTCCGGCCGGCTGGGCGTAGAAAGCACACCGACTATTTCAGATATTGCGCCAAAGCGGTAAGGTTGAAATGCGAAGTCATCCCAGTTTACCCAGCGCACATTACCAAACAGAAGAGTGCCCGGCCGTAAACCAGTCTGGAACTCAAAATTAAGCGAAGCCGGTGATTCAAATTTGGTGGTTCCAGACTCCCCTGCAGAAGGTAAACGGGCAACGATACTATTAATGGCAGCCTGCTGCTCCGGAGAAATCTGGCCAAGAGCTACCAGCTGTTGCAGATAATTGCCCACATAATCTCGTCCGGACCGGGTACTCAGCATATCAATCAGTGGTGCTTCTTCGATGGCATTAATCTTGTGGGTGATTGCAGAGCGGTAAGTTAAGGAAGTCCTGATAGCCTTTTCAGGAATCTGGTAGGCGAAGCCGGCAAGCCAGCCCCAATCTCCTGTTTCCTCGGCCTGAAAGTTATAACCGTTATATAAGCTGTAAGTGGCCCCCCGCAGTTGAATATCGCTTTTAAAAGTCTGATAAACCGGCCCTGCATAAATATTCCAGTTTTTATTGGGCTGATAGCCCATGATCCAGCTCAAATTTTGTGTATTTACCTGTGACAGGGTTTGTCCCTCAGGTATCTGACCATCTGTAGCCTCAGCCAGACTGCCAGTTGTAATTCCTGGCAGTACCACCTGATCCTGCGGAGTAGCAGTGAAACTGTTATTTCCTGAGTATTCACTGTCTGAAGCAAAAGGCTGATCATAAATCAGGCCAAATGAAAATTGTGGTGCAAGCTGCAATTTGAATGCAGCCGCCGGTCGATAATCAGTATTGGCAATATCATCAATCATACGGTCAGTATTTGTCGTGCCAGCCTCTTGGCCCTTGAGTGTAGTATCACTGACCGTTAAAGTGGCTTCAAAGTAATTGCCCGGCTGTAAAAAACTGGAGATTGATTGGCCAGTACGGTCAAATGCTGCCGCATGAAGTGTTGGGCTAAATAATGTTCCAATTACTGTAGCGATTACTGTCTTTCTCATTCTTGTGATCCTTTTCTTATATGGAATCTGATCGGTTATTGATCATGGTTTTTTATTTATAAAAATTCTTCTTAATCTGTTAATTTGTCTTGCATTTTTAATAAAAAATCTAATTAAAAGTAGATTTTTGCTTTGTGAATTCTTTTTTAATCAGCTTTTTGCGGATCATATAAGCGGTCTTTAATAAATAACAACGGAATCAGGCCACATAGAAAATAAGCAGCCCCCATTACCAGAAGGCCGGTTCCAATAGAGCCATTCTGAGCAAAAATACCAATTGTAACAGGCGCAAAAATTGCTCCAATTCGCCCGACATTAAATGCACCGCCAACCGCTGTTCCACGAATAGATGTTGGAAAACTTTCGGTCATGTAAGTAGCATTAATAGCAAATGGCATACCGTACAGAAAACCGAACAGCAACATCAGCCATAAAATATTGGCAGGGGTATTAAGGTAGACCAGAACAGGAATAAACAGCGCCGTACCCATGGTTCCAAAAGCAAAAACTACACGGCGTCCCCAACGGTCGGCGACCATCCCTGCTACAACCTTGGCAAAGATCATGATCAGGAATGTACCGATCATATACATGGTCATCTCTTTAAACTTGATGCCGACTTCGGCCTCAAGATAAGATGGTAACCAGTTACTCATACCGTAATAACCAAACTGTAATGCACCCGCGCTTAATGACCAGAGTAAAAACATCTTGCGGTGTTTTCTCTCTTTAAATATATCTTTATATGGATTGGTGGTTTTTATAGTTTGTGCCAGCTGTTCGGCTTTCTTCAGCTTTAAGGCAATGGATTTTTTCCAGGATTCCGGCTCTGGTACCATAAAATGAATCAGAACCGAGAGAAAGATGGGAACGATAGTAATCCAGTACAGCATTCGCCAGCCATAAGCCGGAATAATCCAGCCGGCTAACAGTGTGGCCACCAGAGATCCCATAGTGAAACCGGTCATTAGCGCCGCAAGTACCGTAGTCCGGTATTTGGTAGGCACATATTCTGACATTAAGGTATTACAGGCAATGTATAATGAACCCAGTCCGACCGCAGCCAGCGTTCTTAAAATAACAAACTGATAATAGGAGTCTGCAAAACCTAATGCACAGGATAGAACAGATGAAATTACCAGATAAATCACAATAATACGTACCCGGCCAAAACGGTCACAGGCCCAGCCGCCAATCAGGCCACCTACTGCACTGCCAATCAATGACCAGCTGCCCAAGGCACCTACCTGAATCGAGGTCAATCCGAATTCGGCTTTAAGACTGGTCAGGCTATAGGCTAAAAATGCAATATCAGCGCCATCGACCAGTAAAACCAGAAATGAAAATATAAATGCGGTCATCCAGACCTTTTTAGCAGGTGGTACTGAAACCTCTTCTATTATTAAAGGTGAAACCTTTTCCATATTAAATTTTCCTTATTATCTTTATTGCTTACAGCAAATTATTGTTTTGGTTATTAAACAGCGATTAGAAGTGATGTCATATAGTTAGATATACCGGTGATAGAACAGGCTCATCAAATTCCTAATATTTTTTCTAGTTTTCCTCCTGGGCTGTAGAGGCTTATCTTTATGGTTTCTGCTATTGCGTCACTGCAGCAGCTTTTGTCTTGAATTAAGTTTTTATATGAGTCGGATATTAATGAAATAAACCAGCTTCAGATGAATCCAAAATTTTATTTCATAATACGAAATATAAAATCATATTCCCATAAACTGCTCAAGTGTTTTTCCTAAAACACTACAAAGAAGCCAAGAATGCCTATTAAGCTAAGTTTTTATTAAAAAAGCATTGCATTGGCTATAGAATAAACTTATTTTTAATAAAACATATTTCCGCATAACGAAACAATGGAGATAAAATGGAACAGGTCGTTCAGGTTGAATATTTAAAATCCTATGTAGCTGTAGTTAAAATTCACCGTCCAGAAGCAAAAAATGCCTTAAATACCCAAGTGAGGATTCAGCTGGCACAAATCTTTAATCAACTCAGCGATGACCCGGAAATTCGTGCCATTGTATTGACAGGCGGAGAACAGGACTTTGCAGCAGGCGCAGATTTAAAAGAGTTGGCAAATGCTCATGCAGTTCAGATGATGCAACGTCGCAGTGAGCGTTACTGGCAGGCAATTGCCAGCTGTCCAAAACCGGTCATTGCTGCAGTCAATGGCTATGCCTTGGGTGGAGGCTGTGAGCTGGCCATGCATGCAGATATTATTATTGCCAGCCAGACAGCGGTATTTGGACAACCAGAGGTAAAAGTTGGCGTGATGCCAGGGGCGGGGGGTACCCAGCGTCTGTTCCGTGCGGTAGGCAAATTCCAGGCCATGCGCATGATATTGACTGGCTGTCTGGTTCCAGCTCAAGAAGCCTTACAAATGGGCTTGGTGTCCCAGTTAGTTGAAGAAGACAATGCGATTCCAGCTGCCCTCAAAATGGCTGAATCCATAGCTAAATTGCCTCCTGTCGCGCTGGAACAGATTAAAGAAGTTGCGCTGATGGCCGAAGATGTACCCCTTCATGCAGGCTTGGCGCTAGAGCGTAAATCCTTCCAGTTACTCTTTGATACCGAAGACCAGAAAGAAGGCATGCAGGCTTTTATTGAAAAACGAAAACCAAATTATCAGGGTAAATAATTCAGGGATAGAAACATGAGTATTCAAATTCAGCAGATCGGAATTATTGGCACAGGTACTATGGGCGCAGGTATTGCCCAGATTGCAATCCAATCTGGCCACGATGTAATACTGTTTGATGCCAAGGCGGGGGCTGCAGAGCAAGCTAGAGAAAAACTCGGCAAGACTTTAAATACGCTGGCCAGTAAAGGAAAATTCAGTCAGGAAAAAGCCAATCAGGATTTGAGCCATCTTAGTATAGCGACCGAATTGGAACAGCTCAAAAACTGTGACCTGATTGTTGAAGCAATTGTTGAAAATCTTGAGGTCAAGCAGCAGCTCATGCAGCAGCTGGAAAGCCTAGTGGGTACACAAACCATTCTGGCTTCCAATACCTCTTCTTTATCTATTACTGCAATTGCTGCTGGCTGTAAGCGTCCTGAACAGATCGTGGGTTACCATTTCTTCAACCCTGTACCGCTGATGAAAGTTGTCGAAGTCATTCAGGGCTTCAATACCCGTGAGGATATTGTAGATGCACTCATGCAGCTTTCTGTCAAAATGGGTCATCATCCGGTTAAAGCACAGGATACCCCAGGTTTTATCATTAATCATGCGGGCCGAGCCTTTGGCAGTGAGGCCTATGCCATGCTGATTGAAAATGTGGCTTCAGTGTCTGAGCTTGACCGGATTTACCGTGATGGTATCGGTTTTAAAATGGGTCCATTTGAACTGGTAGACCTGACCGGGATGGATGTCTCCCATCCGGTGAGCGAATCAATTTATCATCAGTACTATGAAGAAGCCCGTTATCGTCCAAGTGTTATTACCCGGCAGCGATATATAGCCAAACAGCTGGGCAGAAAGACCGGTAAAGGTTTTTATGACTATACGACTGGTGAAAAGCAGGGTGAAGACCCGGCAGTTTTTGTAGAAAAGCTGGATCAGTATCCAACCGTCTGGATTGCAGCAGACCTTGAAAAAGACCAGAGTATTTTAAAAGATTATCTGGAACAGCAGGGCATAACGCTAGAAACAGGTCCAGAGCCTTCTGAACAGGCTTTAGTGCTTATTGCCAGCTATGGTGAAGATGCAACGACTGCGGCCTTACGCTATCAGATCAATCCGAAACAGGTAGTGTGTATTGACCTGCTATACGGTTTTAATAAACATCGTACTCTTATGCCAACCCTCATCACTGACTCAAAACATAAGACAGCAGCACATTCCATTTTTAATCTGGATGGCACTTCACTTAGCATGATTCAGGAAAGTACCGGCTTCGTAGCACAGCGTGTACTGGCCATGATCGTCAATCTGGGCTGTGACATTGCCCAGCAGGGTGTGGCCAGTGTTGAGGATATTAACGCTGCAGTACGTCTGGGTCTGGGCTATCCTTATGGCCCGATTGAATGGGGTGACAAGTTGGGAGCAGATAAAATTCTGCTTATTCTGGACCGTATGTCTGCAATTAGCCGTGATCCACGTTATCGTCCGAGTGCATGGTTACGCCGTCGTGTTCAGTTAAAACTGCCATTGGTCACGACTGTATAATCCTTTAAAGTCTCTCAGGTACTGCTTGTAGCAGCAGTACCTGTTCAGATACAAGACTCAGACAGCTACATCAGCAAAACTTTTCTCACGCTGAAACATGGTAGCTACGTAAGAGCAGACTGGAATAATCTTGACCTGTTTCTCACGTGCATAAGCAACTGCAGCATCAAGCAGTTCGCGTGCCACGCCTCGGCCACGTGCTGCCGGACTGACCCAGGTATGATCAATAGCAAATTTGTCCTCACCCTGCCACACATAAGTCAGCTCGCCCAAGCGTTCGCCATTTTCAGGAATAATAAAGGCACCGCGCTGGTCATTTTCATGATGCTGAACTTCCATACTTTTCTCCTTCATGAATCTTGTCAATTTGTTTTAACATGCCACATCCAGACAACAATTACCGTTGATTTGAGTTATTTTTTTAAATTGCACTTTGTTAAAAAATGTGCAACTCTACACATATTCAAATAGAGCATTCTATTTGAGACAGAATTTTAGTTTGACAAGGGGAGTAGCCTCCTCCAAGCGTAGCCGATAGTTTTTTATAACGTTCGGTTGCGTGTCAGATATCGTCAATACACTTTGCAAAAAGTCGGTATCTGAGCATCAGGATGTTCTAACCCTGATGTAGGCAAGACCTTGATCATGTTGACACAGATGAATAAAAACATCTGGCAGCAGGTCAAGGTTTTTTTGTGCCCGTATGCCGGATGAGGAGATAGTGATGGAATCAATCGGCAGTATGGGATTGTATCTGGTATTTTTTGCCATAATTGCAGTCATGCTTTTGGTAGATTTTTTAGGTTTCAGACAGCATCAGGATCAGCCTGTTCCTATGAAGCAGGCTGCGTGGTGGAGTGCAGCCTGGGTAACCGTTTCAGTGATTTTTGGTGCAGGTCTCTGGTTTTATCTGCAACAGAACAGCGGAATTGAAATTGCCAACCAGAAAACCATGGAATACTTTACCGGTTATCTACTGGAAAAATCGCTGGCTATTGATAATGTGTTTGTCTGGCTGATGATTTTCTCGGCATTTGCCATTCCACCTGCTTTGCAGAAACAGGTTCTGCTTTACGGGGTTCTGGGTGCAATTATCCTGCGGACCATTTTTATCTTTATTGGCGCATGGATGGTACAGGAGTTTTCCTGGGTACTTTATATCTTCGGTGCCTTCCTGGTATATACCGGCTATAAATTCCTGAAAGGGCAAGATGATGACCCCAATATTGAAGAGATGGCCTTACTGAAATGGCTGCGTAAGCATTTTCGTATTACCCCGCAGCTCGAAGGTCATAAATTCTGGGTACGTAAACAGGGCCAGTTATGGTTGACGCCGCTCTTTGTAGTACTGATTCTGGTTGAATTCTCTGATGTAATTTTTGCAGTAGATTCTATTCCGGCAATCTTCGCAGTCACCAGTGATCCGTTTATTGTTCTTACAGCAAACCTGATGGCGATTCTCGGTTTACGTGCCATGTTCTTTCTTCTATCTGGTGCTGCAGTAAAAATGCATTACCTTCCTTATGGTTTAGGTGTAATCCTGCTGTTTATTGGCGCAAAAATGCTTCTGCTTGACGTATTCCATATGCCAATCTGGATTTCTCTAGGCTTTATTGCAGTTGTGCTCACCATTACCGGCTGGATGTCATACCGTTATAACCAAAAGCAGCTACCACAATAGTCCACAGATAGCTTAAACGGTTAAGGCTCTGACTTAACCGTTTTACGCATTATAACGGTATACAGTCGCTGAGAGTTACGGTTAAAATCGGTTGAAAAAAGTATAACTTGCAGGTTTTAACCATGTCTTCACTTCCCATTTCCACAGCCATTCGCGGGCGCTTTCTAGATATTCGGCAGATTGTTGTCCAGCCTACCGATCTGGCTCATCAGGTCCGTTATTTAGAAGATGGCCTGCTGATTACAGAACAGGGGAAAATAGTCTGGTTTGGCCCTTGGCAGGAGGGCCAGACCCAATTACCTGCCGGTATTCTGGTAGAACATTATCCTGAACAGTTGATTGTTCCTGGCTTTATTGACACGCATATACATTATCCGCAAAGTGAAATGGTTGGTGCATATGGCGAGCAACTGTTGAGCTGGCTTAATACTTATACGTTTCCGACTGAAATGCAGTTTGAAAATCCTGAACATGCCAGCAAGATTGCCCATTTTTTTGTAGAAGAACTGCTTAGAAATGGAACCACCACTGCATTGGTTTTCTGTACGGTGCATCCACAATCAGTAGATGCATTATTTGAGCAGGCAGCACAGTACCAGATGCGGCTCATTGCAGGTAAGGTCATGATGGACCGTAATGCGCCCGAGGCACTTTGTGACACGGCCCAGAGCAGCTATGAAGATAGCAGGGCACTCATTGAAAAATGGCATGGCAAGGGCCGGGCACTCTATGCTATTACACCACGTTTTGCGCCTACCTCTACACCGGAACAATTGCAGCTGGCGGGAAAATTAAAAACAGAATTTCCGGATGTCTATATACATACCCATTTGAGTGAAAATCTGGATGAAATTGCCTGGGTAAAAGAATTGTTCCCTGAGCAGCAGGGTTACCTGGAGGTTTATCATCATTACGGGCTGACTGGAGAACGCAGTGTATTTGCACATTGTGTTCATCTGCAGGAGCAGGAATGGGACTGTCTGCACCAGAGTAAATCTGCAATCGCATTCTGCCCAACATCGAACCTGTTTTTAGGAAGCGGGCTGTTTCCATTGTCTAAAACCTGGCAAAAACAGGTAAAGGTTGGCCTCGGGACTGATATTGGTGCAGGTACATCATTCAGCCTGTTACAGACAGCCAATGAAGCATATAAAGTCCAGCAGTTACAGGGCAACAAGCTCTCTGCGCTTGAGGCTTTCTACCACGCTACATTGGGGGGCGCACGTGCATTGAACCTAGAGGACAAACTGGGTAATTTCGATTTAGGTAAAGAAGCTGACTTTATAGTACTCGACCTGAAGGCAACAACTTTACAGAAACTGCGTCAGGAACATAGCAAGGGACTAGAAGACAGCCTATTTGCCCTGTTTACATTAGGAGATGATCGTAATGTTGAAGCAACCTATATCTATGGACAAAAGGCCTACAGCAAAGCAGAACCAGTCTAGAGTTCCTGGTAGTAGTCTTTTTAAATGGGGAGTATTGGCTTTAGCCTGTGCAGTTCTGCTCAAGTCTGATCAGCCCTCAACTAACAGATAATTCATATTCTGGCTTCTGAAAAGGATGCACAGAATGAAAAATTGCATTAAAATTTCCCTATTCGAGGTGTTGCAGGTCAACACCTTTTTTATTTTTCCATTTTACTCGTTTTTAGGGATCTGCCCATGACCATTGAAATGAGCGTATTGATTTCTGCTGAAGAGATTCAGGCAAAAGTCAAAGAGCTTGGTGCAAAAATTGATGCTCACTATGCACAAAGTGACCGGGAACTGGTTCTGATCGGACTGTTACGTGGCTCGGTCATTTTCATGGCAGATTTATGCCGTGCCATTCATAAACCACATGAACTGGACTTTATGACCGTCTCCAGTTATGGGGGAGGCACTACTTCAAGTCGTGATGTAAAAATCCTGAAAGATCTGGACGGGGAAATCCGGGGTAAAGATGTTCTGGTAGTCGAGGATATCATCGACTCAGGCAATACCCTGAGTAAAGTTCTGGAAATTCTGCAAACCCGTAATCCTAATTCAATCGAACTCTGCACCCTGGTAAGCAAACCGTCACGCCGTGAAATTGAACTTGAAGTCAAATTTTTAGGCTTTGAAGTAGAAGATAAATTTATTGTTGGCTATGGTCTGGATTATGACCAGAAGTATCGACACATTCCTTTTATTGGGGAAATTGGTCTTTAGTTTTCTAAATTCCTGATACTTAAAAGTGGCCTATGGCCACTTTTTTTATACGTTCTTTAGCAGTTTTATCGTATTGATGCCCTAGCGGCACAAAAACTCAACAGGAAGTAGCATTATGGCACTTTTTAAAATTTGATACGTGCTCAATGATAATAAGCGTACATGTTCCAGACATCACATCAGAAAAGATAAGAAGGAGAACGCGTATGTGGTCACTTATTGTTGCTATTATCGTCGGTTTCATTGCAGGGCTAATTGCACGGGCAATTCACCCAGGTAATGACAAGGCAGGCTTTATCGTTACCACTTTATTAGGGATCGCTGGTGCACTGGTGGCTACCTATGGTGGCCGTATGCTCGGCCTTTATGATGAAAACTCGGCTGCAGGCTTTATTGCATCAGTCGTGGGTGCATTGATCATCCTGTTTATTTATAACATGATTACCAAGCGTTCACGTGTAAATCATCATCCTTAAATAATTTAAAAATTAAAATAAAAAAGCACCGTTTCCGGTGCTTTTTTATGGCTATAGCTTATAAGCCAAATTCCTGCCAAGCCTGTTCAATCTGTTCCGCCGGATAAGCCCCCATCAGTTTAAAACCGTTTGAGAAAATGATTGCCGGAGTACCTTGCAAGCCCAGTGATTTTCCCAGACTCAAATTCCGCTCGATCGGATTAGTGCAACTGGTATTGGCAGTGGGCTGTATTCCTTTAACTAACAGGCTTTGCCAAGCCACTGTACGGCTATCCGAACACCATACCTGTTTAGCCGGTTTTACCGACTGTGGTTTGATCGGATAAATAAAAGTATAAATCGTTACATTATTAAGTTTGGCAAGCTCAGCCTCAAGCTTTTTGCAATATGGACAATTTGGGTCAGAAAAGACGGCAAGTTGACGCTTGCCGCTGCCCCGTACTGTTTTAAGCGCATCCTGTAAAGGTAGCTTTTTCCAGTCAATACTATTTTGCTTAAGCACCAGATCTTTGGTTAGATTCTGCTGATCCTTAAGACGTATCATGGAACCAACCAGAATATGATTGGCTTCTTCACCCACGTAAACTACTTGGCCATCTAGCACTGCACTATAGATTCCATTCATCTCAGTAGACTGAATCTGCTCAAATTTCAGGTTAGGATAATGCTGCTTTAAATTATTCTGTACTGACTCTACATTGGCAAAGCAGCTACTACTGAGTATTCCAGCTAGCGCTAGCATTAATAATTTTTTCATGCGTGGATGGCTCATTTTAGGTTAATCCTGCCTGATTCTAATCTTTTAGCTCTTTTTAAACATATTTTTAACAAAATATTTTAACTAACTAAGGAAGGTTTCACGTGGAACATCTGCAACGGCATATTGATTTCAACCGAAATATGCACCACTTCCTCATGAATACTTAATGCATCACGAACCTGATCAGCATTCAAGTCATCTTGGGTTTCCAAAGCCAAAATACAGGCAAATTTTCCACGGCCTACTTTCCACACATGCAGATCAGTAATTTCTACTTGTACTGGTAAACCGACAATAACCTCACGAATCTCAGCGACTACCGGATGATCCATTTCTGCATCCAGCAAGGTTCGGCCTGTATCTCTTATAAGTCCCCAGGCCCAGCGCGCTACCAATACAGCACCAGCAACTCCCAAGACGGCATCCAGAAAGGCACAGCCGAAATATTTTCCAGCCAGAAGCGCAATAATAGCGAAAACCGATGTCACCGCATCAGCAACCACATGCAAGAAAGCAGCTTTTTGATTTAAATCATGACTATGCTTACGATGTTCATGTTCATGTTCATGTTCATGTTCATGATGGTGATGGTGATGGTGATGGTGATGGTCAGTATGATCATGCAAGAGCCAGGCACAAAGCAGATTTACCAATAGGCCGAGTACTGCGATCGGAATTGCTTCATTATAGTGAATAGCAACCGGAAAAATCAGACGTTCAACTGAATGAACCGCCATATATAAAGCTACAACAATCAATAAAATGGCGCTACTGTAACCTGCCAGAATTTCGATTTTCCAGGTTCCAAAACTGAAACGCTGGTCATTTGCATAGTGACGCGCCGCGCGGTAAGCCAGATAAGCGAGCCCCAAAGCCAACATATGTGAACTCATATGCCAGCCATCAGCCAGTAAAGCCATAGAGTTAAATAGCCAGCCACCACTTATTTCGAGTAGCATCATGAAACCGGTTAACAGTGTAGCCCACAGGATTCGTTTCTGGGCGAGCGGATTCCCCTGATCAAACTGGTGTTTATGGTGTCGGGATAGGTTAAAATTTTGCATAACAGTTTATTCCATATACTCCCCCCAGTATAATTATTTTTAGAGGTGATGCATGGGTCATTTACATCAGGACAAGAAAATTTTAAATCGGGTCAAGCGGCTTCAAGGGCAGCTTCAAGCTGTAGAAACTGCGTTGCAGCAAGAAGATAAAAGCTGCATTGAAGTATTACAGCAGGTGGCAGCTATAAAAGGTGCAGTAAATGGCCTGATGAATGAGCTGATTGAATCTCATCTACGTGAACATGTAATCAAACAAAATGATGATAATGAAAAGGAACTGGCCGAGTTTCTCAAGTTACTTAAGCGTTATACCTGATCTGGCCATAGATCCTGGCTATCTAAATAGTAATGTCCCAGATTTATGACAGGCACTAATTCAGGTTACTTATTTACTTTCGATTTTTCGAAGGCTTCAGGCTACTATCAGCTTTATTCCTGCTTACGACCTGATCTTTTCATTTATGAAACAACAATCTTGGCATCCATTTCTTATGGTAAGCCTTGCCTTATGTACTGGTACCATTGGAACAGCGCTCGCTAGCCCGCTTTATCCGATTTACCAGCAAATATGGCATTTACTGCCAAGTCACATTACTTATATTTTCGTCGCCTATATGTTTGGCTGTCTTGCCACTTTACTGTTCTTTGGTCGTACCAGTAATAGTTTGGGTTTTCTCCGTACACTGCAAATCGGTTTAGTCATCGTGATTTGTGGATTGGCACTTTCTGCAGTTGCCGTTGATATTTACTGGTTGATGGCAGGACGATTTGTGATCGGGATTGCTTCTGGACTGATTAGTACCTCAGCCATGCTTGGCCTGATTACGACGATTCCTGATCAACATAAACTTTATGCACCGCAACTCAGTTCAGTGATTACTGTGATTGGTTTCGGGCTTGGGCCCTTTATTGGAGGACTGATTGCCCAGTTTTCTGATCAGCCTCTTATAAGTCCTTATTTGCCGGTGATTGTGGTAGCTTTCCTTTGCCTGTTAGGTTTGGCCCGCCTTGAATCACCTCAATTCGAACGGCAGAATTTTTCTATAGCGCCACATCTGGAAATTCCTGAGTCACATTACAAGACCCTGTTTTTTATTGCCGGCCTGACTGCCTTTAGTGCTTTTGGTGCTTTCAGTCTATTTGCTTCACTGTCACCTTCTTTTGTGAAAGATTTAATTCCATGGCATGGCCCGCTGGTAAGTGGCAGTGCAATTGCCAGTATTTTACTTACCTCTGCTGTTGTACAGTTTTTTGCACGCTCACTATCACCCATTAAAAGCCTGAATCTGGGTGTGGGTACATTAATGTTCAGCCTGATCTTACTGGCCTTGTGTATGATTTCCCAATGGAGCCCGCTATTTTTCATCAGTGACCTTCTGGTCGGCGCAGGGCATGGGTTAGGGTTAATGGGTGCATTTGGTCTGATTCACAGCATGACTCATGAACGTAATCGTGCTGCGGTTATGTCAACTTATCTTTTTATCGGTTATCTGGGCACAATTGTACCAATTATTGCCGTAGGCTATCTGGCTGATCATTTTGGACTGACATTCGGGGTACTGAGTTTCTGTGCGAGCATAGCGCTGCTCTGTCTGGCCTTATTACTCTGGCCTAAAAAAATAGTTTCATCATAATTACCTGAACTTTATGGCTTAGCAGAATGGAGCAGTCATCAAATCCTAAATCAGCTTAATTTATTATATTTTAATCATTTTCACTGAAAATATTATTTAGATATTTGGAATTCCATAAATTTTATCTAAACCTGATTCAGGTAAAATTTTCTATCAAGTCTTGGAGTTACTAATATTAAAATTTAGCTCATTGCTTATGCTTTTTATAAAAATTCTGGCAAATTATTAATAGAAATTAAAAGCCGGCCAACTCTGATAAAGGTAGGGTTTTAATTCTCTATAGAGAGTCCTAAGACCGGCTTAAATAACTTATCAATTTATTGATAATGAGTTCACTTGATTTTGAACTATTTCCCGATACAGAAAGACCCGAAAATTTTCCCAAGCAGGTCATCGGCGCTAAATTCACCAGTAATTTCACTTAAAGCATTTTGGGCCAGCCGTAATGATTCGGCTACCAGCTCACCTGCATGAAAATCTGTAAGCTGCTCACGTGCCTCAGCCAGATATGCCTGTGTACGCTTCATTGCGTCCAGATGCCGTGTTCGGGCAATA
The DNA here is from genome assembly GCF_000582925.1 of Acinetobacter sp. 1294596. Taxonomy (NCBI): domain Bacteria; kingdom Pseudomonadati; phylum Pseudomonadota; class Gammaproteobacteria; order Moraxellales; family Moraxellaceae; genus Acinetobacter; species Acinetobacter sp. 1294596. Next base: position 31,957 of record NZ_JFCC01000022.1, read on the forward strand.
AAGGTATCTTCTTCTGGCTGGAAGCCGGCATGGTCTGTAATCGCTTCTATGAGTGTCTGGACGCCGGTTTCCATTTTTGCAGATACACTGATATGACGAAAACCCTGATATTTTCCTGCTTCTGGCTGGACCCCAATGAGGTCACACTTATTTCCAATTAGTATAAGCCGTTTAGGCTCCAGATGTTCAGCAAAATAATTCTGGGCTAATTTTAGAGGATCTTCACCTTGGCTCAAATCATAGACCAGTAACAGTAAGTCAGCCTGTTCAATTTCCTTAATTGCGCGACGTATCCCTTCTTGTTCTACAATATCACCGGTTTCACGTAAACCTGCTGTATCTGTGAGTGTAATGGGTAGACCGTTCAGACTAATCTTTTCATGCAGTACATCACGGGTTGTTCCAGCAATATCAGTAACAATAGCGCGGTCATTACCTGCTAATGCATTTAAGAGCGAAGACTTACCGGCATTTGGTTTTCCGGCAATGACCACCTGTAAGCCTTCTCGCAGTAACTGGCCCTGACGTGCAGATTGCTGTACCAGCGTGACTGAACTGGCAACATCATCCAGCAGCTTGAGAATTTTTCCGTCAGCGAGAAAATCAATTTCTTCTTCAGGAAAATCAATCGCCGCTTCTACATGTAAACGTAAATGAATAAGCTTCTCTAATACAGAATTCACCTTAACAGAAAAAGCACCTTGTAAAGAACGTACTGCAGAGCGTGCAGCTGCCTGTGACGTGGCATCAATCAGATCAGCAATGGCTTCGGCCTGTACCAGATCAAGTTTGCCATTTTCAAAGGCACGCATGGAAAACTCGCCAGCCTTGGCCGCTATGGCACCCAGCTCGAATAGTCGGGAGAGCAGGGCATTTTGAATTACCGGTCCACCATGACCCTGTAGCTCAACAACATCTTCTCCCGTAAATGAATAGGGATTTGGAAAACAGATAACCAATCCCTCATCCATTACCAGCTGCTCTGCATCATAAAACTGCCGAAAAGCTGCCATGCGGGCTTTTGGTAGAGACCGCTGGGTTAACTGTTCGGCAATCATATAGGCTTTCGGACCTGAGAGGCGAATTACCCCAACACCACCACGGCCAGGTGGAGTCGCTATCGCAGCAATTGTGGTGGAGTTGAGCATATTGATCACCTAAAAATTTTAAAAACAGCAAAAGAAAATCCGTCCAAGATTATCATCTTGGACGGATTTATTCAGCATCGATCAAGTGAGCTGAATGGATTATTAAATCACTTCAACACCATTTTCGCGTTCTTTCTTCACGCTCCGGTTAATAAACCATTGCTGCAAGATAGTAATACTGTTGTTGACAATCCAGTACAGTACTAGTCCTGCTGGGAAGAACAGCATAAATACCGTGAAAATGATCGGCATGATCTTAAAGACTTTTGCCTGCATTGGATCAGCTGGCTGCGGATTCAGTGATTGCTGAGTAAACATGGTCAGACCCATGACTAACGGCAGAATAAACCACGGATCCATCGCCGACAAATCCTGAATCCAGCCGAACCATGGCGCATGACGCAGTTCTACACTTTCCATCAATACCCAGTATAGGGCAAGGAAAATCGGCATTTGCAGCAAGAGCGGCAAACAGCCTGAGAGAGGATTGACCTGCTCGCGCTTGTAGAGTGCCATCATTTCCTGAGAGAAACGCATACGGTCTTCACCAAACTCTTCTTTCATGCGCTGCATTTCTGGCGCAATTACCCGCATTTTCGCCATAGAGCGATAGCTCTTGGACGACAGTGGCCAAAGAATAAGTTTAACCAGTATAGTCAGCAGGATAATTGACCAACCCCAGTTACCGACAATGTTATGGAAGAACTGCAGACCCAGGAACAATAATTTAGCAATTGGCCATACCCAGCCATAATCTACAGTCTGGTTCAAACCTACTGCCAGATCTTTGAGCTCGGACTGAATCTTTGGACCTGAGTAGAAGGTTGCATCTACTTCAGCAACCGTACCGGCTGGCACATTGATAGTTGGCGAAGTAAAACTAATGATATTCATATCATCAGCTGATTTGCGTGATTCGAGCTTGGCAGCATATGGCTGTCCATTGGCTTGAGTCAGTTTAAGCTGACCCGGAATCCAGGCACTCACAAAGTAATGCTGTACTACAGCAATCCAGCCACCCTTTGCATCAACATTCAGCTTTTCATCATTAAAATTATCAAACTTGAGCTTGTTGTAATGCTCTTCTGGTGTGCCCCAGGCACCGCCCAGGAAGGTACCCAGCGTAAAGATCCCTTGATCAGACTTACCAGGATCTTCAGAATTATCACGTTTGATCTGGCCAAACATCTGACCCTGCCAGTTTTGCTGACTACGGTTCACCACTTTATGGTTGACCACGATCGGGTACTCGCCCTGCTTAAAGGTAAAGGTCTTAATGATCTCTACACCATCAGCAGTCTTGTATACCATTGGTATAGTCAGTACTTTTACTGCTTTACCATTATCTTTACTGACAGTCTGAGCATCTTTAAGCAAGTCATAAGAAGTTTTTTCAACCTCATATACCGGGCGGCCGCTACGGTTACTGTCTGGACCATTGAGTCCAATCAGACCAGATTGTGCGACATAGGTACGCTTGGCATCACTTTCCAGCATGACAAACGGCTGATCGCTGTCTTTATTCTTGTCATGATTCAGTAATTCAATTCGTACAATATCCCCACCTTTTGGATTGATCAAAAGATGATAGAGGTCAGTCTGTACTGAAATCAGCTGCTGATTTACAGGTGCAGTTACATCTGTTGCTTGTGGCGTTGCAATATTTGCTTGCGGTACATCAGAAGAAGCTGATGCCGCTTGGCTATTTGGCAAATCTGCAGATACTTCATGCGAAACGACTGCCTGTTGCTGCGGCGCTGTCTCTGCATGACCATAATCTTTTTGCCACGCCAAAATGAGCAAATATGCGACGACAAACATGGCCCCGAGAATTGCAAACCTGGCCCATTGTTGCATATCTATTACCCCAAGTGGTTAGAGTGATTTTGATTCAAAAAACGATCACGAAAGGGTACAGCAACGTGAAAGGTTTGAGAATCTATTTGCTGAAATGAAATAAAACGAATTGCTTTTGGGGGAACAGGATCATAGCCAGAACCACCCCACGGATGACAGCGACAGATACGTTTACCGGCCAACCACACGCCACGCATCGCGCCATGCGCATGAATGGCTTCTAACGAATATTGAGAACAAGTTGGAATATAACGACAACGAGGTCCAAGCAGCGGACTAATCGCAATTTGATAGAAACGTATCAACCAATGCAATAAACGTCTCATTGGTATCTCTAGTTTTGTGAGGAAGAAACAGCTATTTTTCGGTGTTTTTTAACCTGGCGTTGTAACTTTTGCCAAGCTATCTGTAATTGCTGGTGCAACTCGGCATTAGAAATATCTTCTATACCTATTTTAGGCATTACTACGATATCTAATAATTCCAGTTGCTGCTGATGCAGGCGAAAACTTTCGCGAGCAAGTCGTTTTATCCGATTTCTTTCATGTGCACGACGCACTTTTTTCTTGGCCACAACAATACCCAAACGGCTATGATGCAATTCGGTCGGTCTGGCAAGAAATAAGAAGTGGGGTTGATGCACTTTAAAAAGCGCACCATCAAACACACTTTTGTAATCTGCAGCACAGCGGATACGTACAGCTGTGCTGAAGCTATAAAGTGTCATGACACCCAAGTCGTTTAAACTTAAACTGAAATTAAACAGTTAAGCTGTGACGACCTTTGGCACGACGGCGAGCTAATACTTGACGACCAGCTTTAGTAGCCATACGAGCACGGAAACCATGAACGCGCTTACGCTTTAATTCAGATGGTTGGAATGTACGTTTCATGTCGAAACTCCAAAATGATCTTTCTATAAAGGTTCGCGATTGTATTGTGCAATCTTTACGCTGTCAATGAAAACCCGTCTTTTGTTCAATTTTGATTGTAATTCCAAGAAGAGAGAAATATACAAATATAAAAAGGAGAGAGATAAAATTTGAAACTTATACACAATATAAACCATTTATTTTAAAATATATTTATGTAAAAACCAAAAATATCCACAGTTTTATAAACAATATATTATATTTCTGAGTTAGGCTGCTGGTTTTGAATTTAAATTCATTGTAAGTTAAGTTATCCACACCAGATTGCATCGTTATTATTAAATTCAAATTTTAAAATTTAAATTTATTATTATTAGAGCGGCTTTTTTCTGTGGAAATGATATTTTTATATTCTAATATCAGGTGATTACATTGTGGATAACTATGTTTTTATAATTTATATGAATTGTGGATAACTTTGTGATATATTTTATCCACAGGTTATGGAAAACTTTATCCACATGTGGTTTAAATTCAAATTTAAAACAGAAAGTTTCTTTTTTGGCCAAAACTTTAGAAATGACCCATGACAGATGTGGATAACTTGGTTAGAATGGCCACCCCTCGCAAGGGGTGCTGTAGTTCAATTTAAATTTAAAACATGAAGATAGGGGATTCACATGCTTTGGACGGACTGCTTAACTCGCTTGCGACAAGAGCTCTCTGATAATATCTTTGCGATGTGGATTCGTCCTCTAGTGGCTGAAGAACTGGAGGATACTTTACGTTTATATGCGCCTAATCCTTATTGGACCAGATATATTCAAGAGCATCATCTAGAATTAATCACAATTCTGGCTGAACAAATGTCGGAAGGCCGTGTACGTAAGGTTGAGATTTTAGTAGATTCCCGGCCCGGCGCTATTTTATCAGCAGCGGAGCAGCCAGCCACTACTACGGCTGCATTAGAGCACCCGGCTTCTATGCCGGTATCGCGTCCTAAAAAGGAAAAAGAAGCTGAACCGGCCAAACAGAATAAGAAGCGTCTTTTAAATCCACTTTTCACTTTCGCACTTTTTGTAGAAGGGCGCTCTAACCAGATGGCAGCAGAAACGTGCCGCAAAGTACTGACACAGCTTGGTGCATCCCAGCATAATCCCTTATTTCTGTATGGACCTACCGGTTTGGGTAAAACACACCTGATGCAGGCTGTCGGTAATGCGCTATTACAGGCCAAACCCAATGCACGTGTCATGTATATGACTGCGGAAAGTTTTGTACAGGATTTTGTCAGTTCTTTACAGCGTGGCAAGGTTGAAGAATTCAAAAAAAATTGTCGTTCCTTGGATTTATTATTGGTCGATGATATTCATCTTTTAGCGGGTAAAGAAGCAAGTCTGGTCGAGTTTTTCTATACCTTTAATGCTTTATTGGATGAATCCAAGCAGATTATTTTAACTTCAGACCGCTATCCGAAAGAATTGACTGAACTGGATCCACGTTTGGTTTCCCGTTTTTCCTGGGGCTTATCTGTTGGAGTCGAGCCACCAGACATTGAAACACGGATAGAAATCCTGCTGAAAAAAGCTGAAAGCAATGAGATTGATTTGCCCCGTAACTGTGCTTTATTTATTGCACAGCAGGTGGTTGCCAATGTTCGTGAACTTGAAGGCGCGTTAAACAAGGTTGTCGCTATTTCCCGGTTTAAGGGAACCGCAATTGATCTGGACGTGGTACGAGAATCCTTAAAAGATGTTTTGGCGATTAGGGCCCGAACTATTAGTGTAGAAAATATTCAGCGTGTGGTGAGTGAGTATTTTCGTATTCCCCTCAAAGAGCTGGTCGGGCCTAAAAGAACCCGAATTTATGCACGTCCTCGTCAATTGGCAATGGGTTTGGCGCGTGAATTAACTGGTGACAGTTTTCCAGAAATTGGCATGGCTTTTGGCGGGCGAGATCATAGTACAGTCATGCATGCCTGCGAAAAAGTCCAGAGCCTCCGTGCTGAAGATCCGATCTTTAATGAGGATTATAAAAACCTGCTGCGCCTGTTGCAGAGTTGATCAATCCGGATTCTTGCAAAGTGCTTGAAACTGCCGCATAGTACACTGCTAAAAATTATTTTTTTATCTGTCTTCAGTTGTTAGAGGAATGAATCGTGCGTTTGAAAATCGCTAAAGAGAGCTTACTCAATGTTCTATCACATGTGGTAGGGGCGGTCGAACGTCGTCATACCCTGAACATTCTTTCAAACGTTAAAATTCAGGCGAGTCCGCAGGCTCTGACAATCACCGGGTCTGACCTGGAAGTTGAGCTGGTGGCCAGTACCGGCTTAAGTGAGGGAGCCTGTTTACAGCCGGGTGAAACTACTGTGCCGGCACGTAAACTCATGGATATCTGTAAGTCACTACCAAGTGCTGCTTTAATCGATTTACAAATCACTGAAGACCAGCGCTGCATTTTAAAGTCTGGAAATAGCCGTTTTGTACTGGGAACCTTACCTGCTGAAGATTATCCTTTACTTAATCATGACAATAGTCAGGGTACTCAGGTTCAAGTTACCCAGCGTGAACTCAAGCGTCTGTTTGAAAAAACTGCTTTTGCAATGGCAGTGCAGGATGTCCGTTTTTATCTAACCGGCACATTACTGGAAATTGATGAAGCTCAATTGCGTGCTGTAACTACCGATGGTCACCGTCTGGCATTGTGTGAAACCTTGGCATCTTCTACCGCTTCTCAGTCAGTACAGGCAATTGTTCCACGTAAGGCAGTAGCAGAACTGCAACGCCTGCTCAGCATTGAAGATGAACAGCTTACGTTACTGATTGGCCGTGAACTGTTAAATGTTACAATTCAAACCCCAAGCCGTGACAAGGAACAGGGCGAAATTACAGTACGTTTCACGACCAAACTGATTGACGGGAAATTCCCTGATTATCGTCGGGTTATTCCACGTGGTGGTGATAAAACTGTCCAGATCGCGCATGACGTATTTAAACAGTCATTGCAACGGGTGGCGATTCTTAGTAATGAAAAATTGCGTGGTGTATTCCTCAACTTTAATGCAGATTCATTACAGCTTCGAGCCAATAACCCGGAGCAGGATGAAGCGATTGAGGATCTGGCTATTCAATATAATAACTCTCCGCTAGAAATGTCTTTTAATGCACAATATCTGCTTGAAGTGCTAAACGTGCTGGATGGTGACGATGTTGTTATGACTATGACTGAAGCCAATCAGTCAGTGCTGGTGCAAGACCCTGCCCAGCAGGACCAGACTTATGTTGTCATGCCAATGCGTGTCTAGACTTAAAGCTATTTTATGTATATTACGCGTTTAAATATCGAACGTGTCCGGAACCTTTCAGCGGTTGCACTCTCTGAGTTGCAGCCGTTTAATGTTTTTTATGGCGCCAATGGTTCAGGCAAAACCTCGATTCTTGAGGCGATTCATTTGCTGGCCACAGGCCGCTCTTTTCGAACTTATATTCCCAAACACTACATTCAGAGTGGTGCTTCAGACGCGATTGTATTTGCACAGTCTGCTACCGAGAAAATTGGCATGCAAAAAATGCTCTCGGGGGAGCAGATAATTAAAGTGAATGGCGATACGGTCGCAACTCAGGGTCAGCTTGCTAAAATGCTGGCATTACAATATATCGACCCACTCAGTACGGATATCATTGACCATGGAGCCAAACCGCGGCGACAGTTACTGGACTGGCTGATGTTCCACGTGGAACCTGAATTTTATCAGACATGGCAATATTATTCTCGCGCACTCAAGCAGCGTAACAGTCTGCTTAAATCCCGCCAAAATCTAAGTGTGGATGAGCTTGATCCATGGAACAAGATGTTGGCCAGTTATGGTGAATTGCTCCATGCTCAACGTTCACAGGTGATGGAGCAATGGAAGATTTATTTTAAACAGGATTTAAGCCAGCTTTTACCTGATCTGGAGATTGAGCTAGACTATGTATCCGGTTTTCATAGTGAGCAGGGGCTTTATCAGGACCTGACGTTATATCATCAGAAAGACCTGGATAGACGCTATACCGAGTATGGACCACACCGGGCAGACCTACGCTTGAAAACACCACTTGGAGATGCGGATAACATTCTTTCAAGAGGACAAAAAAAACTATTAATTATGGCCTTAAAACTCTCTCAGATTGCAATGTTGCATGCGAGCAATAAGGAAACTGTGGTATTATTAGATGATCTGACGGCAGAATTAGATTTAACCGCACAACAACGTTTAATTGAGCGATTGAGCCAACTTGGTAGTCAAGTTTTTATTACCACTCTAGAGCATGAATCGGTACAGCAGCATTTGCATGATCTGTCTATTTCCTATCAATTATTCCACGTTGAACACGGTCAAGTCAGTGTCGTTCAGCAATGATTTAACCCATCTTTGGATTGATCCATTTTACACTAGGGAGAAACCATGAGTTCAGAATCTCAATCTGCCTCTCCAACAGAACACACCCAAGAAAAGGCTTATGATTCCTCTAGTATCAAGGTATTACGTGGCCTAGACGCAGTGCGTAAACGTCCTGGTATGTATATTGGTGATACAGACGATGGGACAGGTCTGCACCATATGGTATTCGAGGTGGTCGATAACTCGATTGATGAAGCACTGGCTGGACACTGTGATGAAATTGTGGTGACCATTCATGAAGATGAATCTGTGAGCGTATCTGACAATGGCCGGGGTATTCCAACCGATATCCATCCGGAAGAGGGTGTCTCTGCTGCAGAGGTAATCCTGACAATTTTGCATGCGGGCGGCAAGTTTGATGATAACAGTTACAAAGTCTCTGGTGGCCTGCACGGTGTAGGTGTATCGGTTGTTAATGCTTTGTCGAGCAAGCTTGAGCTGACTGTACAGCGTGCAGGGCAGATACATGAGCAGGAATACCAGCACGGTGTACCTCAGTATCCGTTACGTGTCGTGGGACAAACTGAACGTACAGGTACTAAAGTCCGTTTCTGGCCGAGTGCTGAAACCTTTAGCCAGACTATTTTTAATGTCGATATTCTGGCACGCCGTCTGCGTGAGCTGTCCTTTCTAAATGCCGGTGTCCGTATTGTTCTGCGCGATGAACGCATTAACCTTGAACATGTATTTGACTATGAAGGTGGTCTGTCCGAATTTGTTAAATATATCAATGAAGGTAAAAATCACCTGAATGAAATTTTCCATTTCACCACTCAGGCTGAAAATGGAATTGGTGTTGAAGTGGCGTTGCAGTGGAATGATTCTTATCAGGAAAATGTACGCTGCTTTACCAATAATATTCCGCAAAAAGATGGTGGTACCCATCTGGCTGGTTTCCGCGCAGCATTAACCCGTGGCCTGAACAGCTATCTTGAGAATGAGAATATTCTTAAGAAAGAAAAAGTTGCAGTAACAGGGGATGATGCACGTGAGGGATTGACTGCTATCGTGTCAGTTAAAGTTCCAGATCCTAAGTTTTCTTCGCAAACCAAAGAAAAACTGGTGTCCAGTGAGGTTAAACCGGCTGTCGAACAGGCAATGAATAAGGCGTTCTCTGAATATCTGCTTGAGAACCCGGCAGCGGCCAAGTCTATTGCAGGTAAAATTATTGATGCAGCACGTGCCCGTGATGCAGCACGTAAAGCCCGTGAAATGACACGCCGTAAAAGTGCACTGGATATTGCTGGCTTACCTGGAAAACTGGCTGATTGTCAGGAAAAAGATCCCGCCTTGTCTGAGCTGTTTCTAGTCGAGGGTGATTCGGCAGGCGGTTCTGCCAAGCAGGGCCGTAACCGTAAAATGCAGGCGATTTTACCATTAAAGGGTAAAATTCTAAATGTAGAGCGTGCCCGTTTTGACCGGATGATTTCTTCTGCTGAGGTCGGTACACTGATTACGGCATTAGGCTGTGGTATTGGACGTGAGGAATATAATCCGGACAAGCTGCGTTACCATAAGATTGTGATCATGACAGATGCTGATGTCGACGGTTCACATATTCGTACGTTACTGTTGACATTCTTCTTCCGTCAAATGCCTGAACTGGTAGAACGGGGTCATATTTATATTGCTCAGCCGCCTTTATATAAACTGAAAAAAGGCAAGCAGGAACAGTATATTAAAGATAATGATGCTCTGGAGACTTATCTGATTTCCAATGCAATTGATGATTTGTCTCTGCATGTCAGTGCCGATGCGCCAGCAATTAATGGACAGGCATTGGCTCAGGTGATTCAGGATTACCAGGTTTCACAAAAGAGTCTGCACCGATTAACCTTGCGTTATCCTGCGACCTTGCTTGATGGTCTCTTGGCGCTAGAAGCTTTTAAAATGGACCAGAACCATGATGAAAGTTATGTCCAGCAATGGGGCGAACAGTTACGTTCACGTATTGCAGACATGCAGTCTAGCTTGCGTCCTGAACTGACTCTTGAAAAATTTGAACGCATTGATGCAGATGGTCAGTCCTCGGCGCTTTACTGGCCACGGATCACTGTTTATGTGCATAACTTGCCACATCATTATCTGCTTGATGCCGGATTGCTGGCCTCTGCCGAATATGCTCGACTGCTCAAGAATTCAAGAAGCTGGTTCAACCTGATTGAAGAGGGTGCTTATCTTGAAAAAGGTGAGCGTCGTGTACAGGTCAGTAATTTCCATCAGGTCTGGCAGTTCATCTTGCAGGACTCACGCCGCGGCATGATGATTCAGCGTTATAAAGGCCTGGGTGAGATGAATGCCGAGCAGCTCTGGGAAACCACGATGGACCCGGAAAATCGTAATATGCTGCAAGTAACTATTGATGATGCAATTGAAGCAGACCGTATGTTCTCTTGCCTGATGGGAGATGATGTTGAGCCACGTCGTGCATTTATTGAAGAAAATGCATTGAATGCCGATATTGATGCTTAATTTCATTACTGCCCAATAAAAAAGCGCCAGAAGGCGCTTTTTTATATCTTACTATTAAGGGGTAAGGATCACCTTACGACAGTCTTCTTCACGTTTATCAAAGATACGATAGCCTTCAGCAGCTTCAGACAGGTTCATACGGTGGGTAATGATTACCTCTGGGGAAAGGTCACCATTTTCAATAAATTCCAGTAATTGTGGCAAGAACTTATGTACATGGGTTTGTCCCATCTTAAAGGTTAAGCCTTTATCGAATGCATCACCGAACAGGAAGCCATGAATTGGTCCTGCATAAACGCCCGGTACGCTTACTACACCGCCACGACGTACAGCTGCAATACATTGACGTAATGCAGCGCCACTCGAACCTTCAAGCTTCAAGTTAGTCATGACGGTTTCTAGCATGCTGCCCTTGGCTTCAAAACCGATAGCATCAATTACTCCATCTACACCACGGTAGCCCGGCGTATTGCTAATAATAAATTCAGCTGCATCGACTTCATCAAAATTAACTGGAATGGCACCATAGGTGTCTCGTGCATACTGTAGACGATAATTATGGTGGTCTACCATAAAGATAAGTTCGGCACCCAGCATACGTGCACAGGCGGCCGAGAGCAGGCCTACCGGTCCTGCACCATAAATTGCAACACTTGATCCCTTACCAATTTTGGCATTGGTGACTGCTTGCCAGGCAGTAGGCAAAATATCAGTCAGGAATAAAACTTTTTCATCAGATAAAGAACCTGGTACTTTAAATGGCCCTACGTTTCCTTTAGGAATACGTACATATTCAGCTTGCCCACCTGGAACTCCACCATATAAATGGCTATAGCCGAACAGCGCAGCACCTGGCGGAATCTGCTTTTTATTTAAGATAGCACCCCGACCCGTATTGGTATTCTCACAGGCCGCAGTCAGATCATGCTCACAAAAGAAGCAGCTACCACAGGCAATTACAAAAGGAATAATTACCCGGTCGCCTTTTTTTACTTCAGTGACTGCCGGACCAACTTCCTCTACTACACCCATAAACTCGTGGCCAAAGATATCACCATCTTTAGTGGCCGGAATTTTACCTCGATATAAATGCAGGTCAGAACCACAAATTGCAGTTGCAGTAACTCGCAAAATAACATCATCCGGTTCTTGAATAATCGGATCAGGAACAGATTCTACCCGGACATCCCGAGCACCATGATATGTAAGAGCGCGCATTCTTATTTCCTCTCTGGTTTATTTTTAGAGTCAGCAGAATCATGTAAAAATTTTGTTGAGTAAGAAAACTGACCTGTCATTCATAATGCAGCGTCATGAGGTAAGCTTATGTATAAAAAAACAATTTAGCCTGTTGAAAAAATGTACATATACAAGGCTTAGGTAAAATAATGTTGATTTAAAGTAGCAATTAACCGAAATGATTCTTTACATTTTAAAATAAAATAAAAGGATTACCTTTAAATAGGGTAATCCTTTTATTAATATAATGTTAAATTATATTATACAACTTGCCATTGCTGTTTTGCTTCATTGGCTGTCAGGTTTAAAATTACCTGATTATTGCTGACTTCCTGTACCCAAGTCAGAGGAATTAAATGATGTTTTCCATCACTGTCTTCATCATTCTTAATAAGTTTTAGTTGATCTTCACCTTCTAGGTGGTCAACACGGCCTACATGTTCGTTATCTGAACCTAAAACTTCTGCATGTTGAGTAATTTGACTGAGATCGATACCTGTTGCCATGCTTCTTTCTCCTTTACTTATATAGTTTAAGTCATTTAGATTATTCAAAAATAAAAAACATTTATGAATAATCTCTATCTCTAGTATTATTC
>NZ_JFCC01000023.1:0-44197 GCF_000582925.1 Acinetobacter sp. 1294596
CAACACTTATTGAACGAAATACACGGCTCTGTATCTTGGCAACATTACCTGATGCAAAGGCAGAATCAGTGCGCAAGGCTTTAACTGAAGCTCTGAAATATTTACCTGCAGAACTGCGTAAAACGTTGACCTATGACCGTGGACGCGAGATGGCAGAACATAAAATACTTGAAGAAGATTTAGGCATAGATGTATATTTCTGTGACCCACATTCACCCTGGCAAAAAGGCACATGCGAAAATATGAATGGTTTAATTAGGCAATATTTACCTAAAGGGATTGATTTAAATCAGGCAGATCAGCATTATTTAAATCAAGTTGCCATGTCACTGAATACTCGTCCTAGAAAAGCGTTAGATTGGCTTACACCATTAGAGAAATTTGCTCAGCTTGTTGATTATCATAAGACTTTTCAAACTGTCGCACCTCATGTTTGAATTCGCCATAGTATTGATTAAATATTTTCTATTAAAATAAGAAGTTAATTTTTAAAATAGAAATTTAATATTTAACTGTAAAGCAGCAGTAGGAAATTTACAAAAAATAATAGAACAGCTATAAGCTAATATTTATAGAGTGGCTTTTAAATATTAAGTAAAAGGTAAAAATGGTAATTTATAAAAATAAAAATGGAGCCAAGACTCCATTTTTATATAAAATTTATAATATTAGGCTTACTTAGCGAACAACTTTTGCATGAGGGTCATGGTGCACTGTTTTACCCAGTTTAGTACCCGTATAAATTAGATAAAGTGCAGACAAACCAACCAATACATAAATAATTCGGGATAGAGTACTCATTTCACCAAAAATTGCAGCAACTAGATCAAAATTAAATGCACCAACTAGGCCCCAGTTAATTCCACCAATAATTGTTAAAGCATATGCAATCCAGTCGATTGTATTAAGTCTCATAGGTTACTCTCCAGCCATCTATTTGATATATTAATTATGAGAATTTAATTAAATTTAATATGTTGTTTTGATGCTAAAAAGCTGTTTTCTATGTTGAGCTAGTGTCATTTTATAGAGTTTAAATTTTAACTAGGTTACTTTTATTTGTACAATTAGTGTTCAATGTAAACTTATAAAAATTGAGTTTTTTAGCTATAAAAAAATACTATTAAATATTTTACGTAATTTAAATTCCTTATATAGAGTGCCTAAAGATTAAAAATTTTGGAATTTTCTATTTAAAAAATTTATCTCCAGCCAATTACTAACTTATACTCTTAAAATTAAGAGAATAAATAACTTTAAAATATTTAATGAAATTTTTTTCTTTTTTATATAACCCATTAAGTAAATATAAATAAATATACTGAAAATAAAAATGGCTTATCGGAAGACTCAACTTATTCAAAATAATATCTAGAAAAATAGGCTGAATATCATTAACAGACTTTTTAAATCCTAAAAACAAGAGCCCGGGTTCGGGCCTTGATTTACTGTTGCTGTTGTTGCTGCCAGCGGCGCTGTTGTAGCTTCTCACCTTCTACTTCCCGCTTATTACGTGCCGACTCATACAATTGAGTACCTTTTAGCTCAGGGGGCAAGTACTCCTGTAATACAAAATGCTCCGGATAATCGTGCGGATATAGATAATTCACTCCATAACCTTGATCTTTCATCAGTTTAGTAGGCGCATTTCTTAAATGTAGGGGAACAGGCAGGTTGGCAGTTTTCTCGGCCAAGGCCAAGGCTTTATTAATTGCCAGATAAGTACTATTACTTTTCGCACTGGTGGCAAGATATACTGCTGTCTGACCTAAAATAATCCGTGCTTCAGGCATACCCACTGCCTGAACTGAACGGAAGCATTCTCCAGCCAGTAAAAGTGCATTCGGATTAGAATTGCCAATATCTTCTGATGCTGCAATCAGCATACGGCGAGCAATAAATACCGGATCTTCTCCACCTTTAAGCATCCGGGCCATCCAGTACAAAGTTGCATCCGGATCACTTCCCCGAATTGACTTAATAAATGCTGATACTAAATCATAATGCTGTTCACCGGATTTGTCGTAACGTGCGATATTCTGCTGTGCAACCTTAACCACGATGGCATTATTAATTATATTTTCAAGGCCGGATTCAAAGGTACTGGCAATCAGATCAAGTAGATTGAGTGCTTTGCGAGCATCTCCAGCAGCAAACTGGATGAGTGCATCATATTCTTCAATCTGGATATGTCGTTCTTTTAAAAATTCATCTGTTTGAAGTGCTTTATCAAGCAAGGTTTGAATAGATTCGCTATCAAGAATATTTAAGGTATAAACCTGGCAGCGTGACAAAAGCGCACCATTTACCTCAAAAGACGGGTTCTCAGTTGTCGCTCCGATTAAGGTGATTTTACCTTTCTCTACCGCATTTAATAGCGCATCCTGCTGAGACTTGTTAAAGCGATGAATTTCATCAATAAAAACTACAGGTGTCAGCAGATCGCCACTTTCAGCAATAATTTCCCGTAGTTCTTTAACCCCAGTATTGAGCGCTGAAAGGCTAATAAAAGGTCGATCTACAGCCTGTGCCAGAAGCAAGGCAATAGTAGTTTTACCCACACCCGGTGGACCCCAGAAAATAATAGAAGGCAAATGCCCCTGATCAATCATCTGCCGTAAAGGTGCCTGCTCACCGAGCAGATGATCCTGTCCGATAATTTCTGAGAGGTCACGTGGACGCAGACGTTCAGGTAGAGGGATTTGAGTATCTGACATATTCTTTTTGCATTACTGTATAAGCTTTTATAGTAGCGTATTTTCAGGCTGCTGCACGGCAGTTTTTAAGCAGTACTGTATATAAGTGCGGGGCAAAAATAGCAAATATTCTGGCTAAAATATCAGCTTCATACCCGGATGCTTCATACGCCAGCCGTTAGTTTCAAAAGTTTTGCATTTTTGCCATCCTCAATAACCCAGATCGAACCATCCTGAGCTTCCTGTAATCCCCGAATACGTTCTTTCATATCAATACGCTGAATTTCTTTCGCCGGGTTTTGCTCCAGCTCTACGATAATCAAAGCCTCTGAAGACAGCCCTCCAATCAGTGCCTTCCCCTGCCACTTGGGAAATTGCCGGCCTTGATAAATCAGCAGACTCGAGGGAGAAATGACAGGTGTCCAGCTTAGCTCGGGTTTTTGAAATTCAGGTCGGGTTGAATGGTCAGGAATCGGTTTACCATCATAATGATCTCCATTGGAAACGATGGGATAACCATAATTTTTCCCCTTTCTAATCAGGTTCAGCTCATCCCCACCTTTCGGTCCCATTTCTACGACCCAGAGCTGATTTTTAGCATCAAATGCAATCCCAAGCGGATTTCGATGGCCGAGTGACCAGATCTCGGCGGTTACTCTACCCTGCTGTGCAAATGGATTATTACTGGCCGGCGTACCGTCATCGTTTAGACGCAGTACTTTCCCAAGATTAGATTTCATATCCTGTGCCGGCGTAAACTTCTGGCGCTCACCTGAGGCAATCCAGAGTTTTCCTTCATGGTCAAAAGCCAGACGATGACCATAATGGCCTTGCCCCGAAACTTTTGGTATCTGACGCCAGATTACTTCATGGTTTTTTAAAGCTGGTGCTGCACTGTTCAGGTCCAGCCGGGCTCTGGCGACAGCTGCTCCCTGTCCTCCAGCACCTTTTTCCGCATAACTATAGTAAACCCACTGGTTTTGATTAAAATTTGGATGCAATACGATATCGCCCAGACCGCCTTGCCCACCGTATGCTACTTCAGGCAGACCTGTGATATTTACTGTACGTTTTGTCAGCGGGTCAAATAGCTTGAGCTGACCTTTTCGTTCAGTGACCAGTAGTCGCTGGTCAGGTAGAACAGCGAGTGCCCAAGGTTCATTAAACTGGGTAATTTGCTGTACTTTAAATGTCTGTAACTGCTTAGAAGTTGAAGTCTGGTCAGCCTGTTGATGGCTTTCCGGAGTATTAGTGTGTCCCTGATTTGAATTACAGCCATACAAGGTAAACAGGCTAAAAAATAGTATGGATGTTATGCGGAATTTATTGTTATACATCACTTCTCTCTTAAATTCTGACTATATTTTCCATCATACAAATGAATGAATATATCTGTCCGATTTAATCAAAGTATTGCTTTACCAAATATTTCCTTTTGATTTAGTTAATTTTCAGGGAAGTTAAAGCTTATGGTTCAGGGTGCTTAAGGCCAGAAACAATTTTGCAGTCCTGAATAGTAAGGTCAGCCCGACAGGTCTGGCGCAGCTGCTGTAACTTTGTACGGAAATTTTCAAGGCGTTGAAGTTTTTGTTCAATATGTCCCAAATGATCTTCTAGCAGTTGATCAACTGTATTGCACTGTTGCTGCGGTTTTTTCAACAGTTCAGTCAGCTGCCCAATTTCTTTAAGTGACATTCCCAGTTCACGGCAATGCCGGATAAAGATAAGCTGTTCAAGCGCAGTGTCATCATAATAACGATAGTTATTATTACCCCGTAATGGCAGCGAAAGCAGATTTTTCTTTTCATAAAAGCGGATACTGTCTACCGAAATTTTACTTTTCCTGGCCAGTTCACCAATCGAATACAGCATACATTCCCCTCTTGACTCTGGAGTTACTCCAGACTTTTTAATTATTCTATCTGATCTTTCAGGAGTTGAATAATGGCAGGTTGCTGTAGTTGTCAGGAAACACAGGCCAAAAGCCGTAAATTCAGAAATGCGCTGTGGATAGCCCTATTTTTAAATTTCACTATGTTTATTGTTGAGGTTACAGGTGGAGCACATACAGGTTCCACTTCACTCTGGGCTGATGCACTGGATTTTGCAGGAGATTCTTTCAATTACCTGATTTCTATTTTTGTACTGGGTCTTGGATTATACTGGCGCGCAACAGCTGCCCTGTTAAAAGGACTGATGATGCTGGTTTTTGCTTTCATTGTTCTGGGCAAAGTGGTCTGGTCCTATATACATGGTGTACCACCAGAAGCGATTACTATGGGTATTATTGGTACACTGGCACTGATCGCGAATATCCTGACTGCCCTGATTCTATATGCTTTTCGGGATGGTGAAGCCAACATGAAGTCAGTATGGCTGTGCAGTCGTAATGATGCAATTGGTAACGTTGCGGTAGTTCTGGCAGCTGTAGGCGTATTTGGAACACAGCAGGTCTGGCCAGATTTAATTGTAGCCTCAATTATGATTTTACTTGGCTTAAGTTCCAGCCTTACTATTATCCGGACCTCATGGAAAGAACGGATTCAGGCCAAGCTCGGATGAGATAGAATAAAAGAGAAGCTTGAGATACTTCTCTTTTATTTTTAATTTAACGTACCCAGCGCACGATATATTCTTCTATCTGGTCTTCCTCAATGTCCAGTTCAGAAATACAGCGGCCGGCTGCTGATTTTTTGGCTTTCATCACACTTTGGCGGCTACCGGTATTCAAATAGTGCCATGAAGGTAAATTTTTACCTTCAGACAGACGGCGATAAGCACAACTCGGAGGTAACCAGTGAATTGTAGCGAGCTTTTCTGGAGTCAGCTGGATACAGTCAGGAACCTGCTGTTTCCGGTTGGTATAATCACTGCACCGCGCTGTCTTGCAGTCCAGTAATTTACAGGCAACTTTGGTATAGGCAACCTCTTGAGTCTCTTCATCTTCAAGTTTGACCAGACAACACAAACCACAGCCATCACAAAGCGCTTCCCACTCTTCCGGGCTAAGTTGTTCAAGTGGATAGACTTTCCAAAACTGTGGACGCAACGGCTTCACCATAATACTTCATACAAATTTACTACCTGAACAGTATATCATTGTGTGTTTTGACTTTTAAAAAATACATCTCTCACAAATCATTTACTTAACGCAATACCTGGTATAATTTTTAAACACAAAGCTCACACTTATATTTTATTTTGCTCTCTATACTAAAAACACATTAATAAAAAATTATGGAGATAAATCATGTTTCGTTGGGCGATTATTTTTGCGGTGATTGCACTAATTGCAAGTCTGTTAGGTTTCGGTGGCGTAGCAGGCTTATCTAAAGACTTTGCAGTGATTCTGCTTGTGATTGCAGTTATTCTGGCAATCGTTGGTTTTATCTCACGCGGCCGAGTATAAATATATATTCATCGTGTTATAAAAAAGAAGGATTTATCCTTCTTTTTTATTTTTTCATCTTATTCAAAACATAAATTTTCACATTTCTTCTTTCATATTCTTTTTCTTTTCAGTCATTTTAAATATTTTTTATGATTTAATCAGGTCATTCTCTTAAGTTTATACAAGGATTGATCAGAATGACTTCAACAATCAAAACCCGCGAAATTCATTATAACGCAGCAGATGGTACCAACTTAGTTGGCTATTTTGCTGCGCCAGAATCTGATGCACCAGTAGCGGGTGTGATTGTAGCGCCAGAATGGTGGGGCAGAACTGAATATACTGAACAACGTGCCCGTGAGCTGGCTGAGCATGGTTATGCTGCACTTGCAATTGATATGTATGGTGACAAAAAGGTAACTACCGATGCGGGCCAAGCCAATGAATGGATGACTCAAACTTTTCAGGATCCGGACACAATAGTGACTCGTGCGTCAGCTGGCCTAAAGGCTCTGGCTGAACAAAATGAAGTAAATCCGGATAAACTGGCAGCAATAGGCTTTTGCTATGGGGGCAAGGTCGTCCTTGATCTGGCACGCTCAGGTGCACCACTTAAAGCCGTTGCTACTTTTCACGGTAATCTCTCTGCAAAAGAGCCGGCACAGCCTGGAAAAATTCAGGCTGAAGTTCTGGTATTGCACGGTGAACTCGACAGCATGGTCACTCTAGATGATGTAGCCAGTTTCAAGCAGGAAATGCAGGCAGCCGGTGTAGAGCATGATGTTATTGTATTTGAAGCAGCAAAACATGGTTTTAGTAATCCATTAGCCGATGAACGTGCCCGGGCCAATGGAGTAGATCTGGGCTATAACGCAGAAGCAGAGCGACAAAGCTTAAAGGCCATGTATGATTTGCTACAACGTCACCTTTAACCTATAAAAGATTAAAACCGCAGTAAGGTGCTGATTACCTTACTGCATAGATTCAACCTATAAATAAAACGATGAGGGTATAATCATGATTGAAAATAATTGTCCATATTGTGACTTTGATGAATATGATGTGATTGATAAAAATGACTTTGGTGCCATTTTGCCTGAGCCAAAACCGTTATCTAAGGGACATTCTGTTATTATTCCCCTGCGCCATATCAGTTCATTTTTCGATGTCACTGATAAAGAACGTAAAAGTCTGATGTCGCTTCTGGAACTGGCGCGTAATGAACTTAAAATTCGTCATCAGCCTGAAGGTTTCCATATCGGCTTTAATGATGGTTCTGTCTTTGGAGAAGCTTCCCAGCATCTCCATATCCATATTATTCCACGCTATGCGGGTCAGGCTTTAAGACTGGACGAGCGCTGGGGAATACTGGACGAAGAATAAATGAGTAGATGATGCCTAGGGCATCATCTTTTATCCTGGTTACTGGGTTTAATGATTTCTGCCGTTTACTATAACGGTGCTATTTATCTTTAATACTTAATCTTTAAGCTGTTTAAAACCCCTGCCATGAAACAGCCTTTTTCCAACTAAAAAATCTATTCTCGCTGTAGTTCAGCTATAATCTCTAGGTAATTCTTGCCTGAAATTTATATGTCCGAATTTTCCTTTTCACATGCTTTACTTGAATGGTTTGATGTTCATGGCCGGCATGATCTGCCTTGGCAAGTCAGTGATGATCCCTATAAAGTCTGGGTTTCAGAAATTATGCTTCAACAAACCCAGGTCAAGACTGTGCTGCAATATTTCGAACGCTTTATCCAGCGGTTTCCTACTGTAAATGACTTGGGACTGGCTAGTTGGGATGAAGTAGCCCCATACTGGGCTGGACTGGGCTATTATGCACGTGCCCGAAATCTGCATAAAGCAGCTGAAATAGTTAGCCGTGAAGGTAAATTTCCAGACAGCCTTGAGGGCTGGATTGCTTTGCCCGGTATAGGCCGCTCGACAGCAGGCGCATTAATGTCACTCGGATTGCGCCAGTACGGTGTCATTATGGATGGCAATGTTAAACGGGTACTGGCACGCTTTTTTGCAATTGAAGAAGATTTGAGCCAGCCGGCACAAGAACGCAGGCTCTGGAAACTGGCAGAAGAGCTATGTCCGACTGAACGTAACCATGATTATACGCAAGCTATCATGGATCTGGGTGCTACCATTTGTACACCCAAAAAACCGTTATGCCTTTACTGCCCGATGCAGCAGCACTGTCTTGCCCATCAGCAAGGGTTAGAAACTGAATTGCCTTATAAAAAACCAAAAAAGCCTGTGCCGCTGAAACAGGGCCATATCTTATTATTACAAAGCCAAGACCAATGGTTATGGCAGCAGCGGCCAGCTAGCGGTCTCTGGGGCGGCTTGTATTGTCTGCCTATAATTGAAGATAAGCAGCAGTTTTCTCAGCTGCTGGCACAATATGGTTTAAAGCAGAAGCAAGCACCTGTTCAGATTACACATGGCTTCACTCATTTTACCTGGCTGCTAGATACCTATCTGTTCCACGTGGAACCAGAACAACGTGAGTTTCTACAGACTGAACTGGGTGGTGAATGGCTGAGTCCTGAACAGGCTCTAATGCGTGGTCTGCCAACGGCTATGAAAAAATTGATTCAGCTTATCGAGTGATGACATACTGGTTACTGTCATTTTATAAACTTATTTAATCAAGGAAGTCGTGTGTCACGTTTTGCCGGTTATATTTTTTTAAGTTTGTGTTTTATCTTGATAGCGGCCTGTACCACTGCGCCGAAAAAACCTTCTGCCCTACCCGCTGCCCAAGTAAGTAAACTTCATCGTATGCAGCTTGCTTCACGTTTGCCGGTTCCAGTGAAGAGCGTGGAGCGTCAACAACTCAGTGATACCTGGGGAGTGTCACGTAGTAAAGGACGCACTCATGAAGGTATTGATATTATGTCTCCACGCGGTACAAAAGTTTATAGTGCCACAGAGGGGCTGATCGCAGATCTGCGCAATAACAATCTTGGAGGTAAAGTCATCTGGATTTTGGGACCAGGTGGCAGCTGGCACTATTATGCCCATCTTGATGGGCACAAAAGAGGTCTGGAAGTCGGTGATTATATTAAAAAGGGACAGCTCATCGGTTACGTAGGCAATACTGGTAATGCCCGTCATACAGCCCCTCATCTTCATTATGGAATTTATCTGCAAGGCAAAGGTCGTGGTGCAGTGAATCCATATCTGTATCTGCGTTAGGAAAAAAATATGTCAGAAGCTTTAATTCAACGGCTGGTCGAGTTTGCAGAATCTGGAAACCAGCAGAAAATTGTGCTGGCCGGACAGAATTACCAAGGCTGGATAATGGAAATTACTGAAGATGCACTGATGATCAGCACAGGTTTTAATGATAAGAATGGTAAAGATTGCTGGTTAAAGTTTGACGATCTTACTATTGCCGAACTATATTTTTGGAATAATCTTACCAGTGAGTGGATAAGATTTACTATTTAAGAACCTTAAGTTAAACCACTCAGGGAGCACCATGATGACCCCTCAGCGCTGCGGATGGTGCTCAGATGACCCGCTTTATATTGCCTATCATGACCAAGAGTGGGGAAAACCTGAATATGATGAGCAACGCCTATTTGAAATGCTGTGTCTGGAAGGTCAGCAAGCCGGCCTCTCCTGGATTACTGTTTTGAAAAAGCGCGAGGCTTATCGGCAGCATTTTTTTCAATATCCGATTGCTGAGATTGCCGGCTTGAGTGATGAGTCGTTACAGCAAAAAATGCAGGATTCAGGTCTTATCCGTCACTTGGGCAAGTTGAAGGCTATTCGTGACAACGCAGTTGCCTGGCAAAAATTTAAAGCTGAAGTCGGTGATGTAAGCCACTGGTTATGGCAAGTTGTCGATGGTCAACCTTTATATCGGAATGTAACAGATTTTCGTCAGGCTCCTGCCCAGACAGAGACCAGTCTTGCACTTTCAAAAACTTTAAAAAAATATGGTTTCAAATTTGTTGGACCGACGACCTGTTATGCTTTTATGCAGGCAGTCGGTATGGTTGATGATCATGAAAATAGCTGTAAATTTAAGTCTAAGCCAAACATCCGCTTTTCTGCCAAGGAGTTATTATGAGTCAGAAGAATACTATTCGTGCCTATGCTGCCATGCAGCCAGGTGCGGCACTGGTTCCCTATGAGTTCGATGCCGGTGATTTACAGCCACATCAGGTTGAAGTCAAGGTTGAGTACTGTGGCTTGTGTCACTCTGATATTTCAGTACTAAATAATGACTGGGGCAGTTCGGTTTATCCGGTTGTGGCTGGTCATGAAATTATCGGTACAATTATTGGCTTAGGCTCAGAAGCCAGAGGCTTGCAACTGGGTCAACGTGTGGGTATCGGCTGGACAGCAGAAAGCTGTCAGCATTGTGATTACTGTATTGCCGGTGATCAGGTAATGTGTAATGGTGGCTCTAAAGCGACTATTGTTGACCATGCTGGCGGTTTTGCTGAAAAAGTACGTGCCGACTGGCAATGGGCGATTCCTCTTCCCGATGATCTGGATCCACAAAGTGCCGGCCCCCTGCTCTGTGGTGGTATTACTGTTTTTGACCCTTTATTGAAACATCAAATTCAATCTGTACATCATGTCGGTGTTATCGGAATTGGGGGCTTGGGCCATATGGCCATCAAGCTGCTTAAAGCATGGGGCTGCGAAATTACCGCCTTCACTTCCAGTCTGGATAAAACACCCGAGCTGATTGACATGGGTGCAGACCACGTAGTAAACAGCCGTGATTCTGCGGCACTTAAAGACCAATACGGCAAGTTTGACTTATTGCTCAGTACCGTCAATGTCAGTCTGGACTGGAAATCCTATCTGCACACACTGGCACCACATGGTACCGTACATATGTTGGGACTCACCCTTGAACCGATGCAGGTACCAGTAGGAACCCTTATTGGAGGGAACAAATCAGTGACGGGCTCACCCACCGGTTCACCGGCGGCTTTACGTCAGTTACTCAAGTTTGCAGCACGTAAAAATATTGCTCCACAGATTGAACTGTTTCCAATGTCACAGATTAATGAAGCTATTGAACGCCTGCACTCAGGTCAAGTACGTTACCGGGTGGTTTTAAAAGCAGATTTTGACTAACTGTCTGTGTTATCAAGTTTTTGTTTTACCCATTCTGCCAGTTTATCAATCGACTGGCAGATCTCATGACTTAAGCCATGTCCGGCATTTAAACGGATAAAATGCCGATAGCGCCGGTCTTCTCCAAATACTTCTCCCGGTACAATATTAATGCCATGCTGCTGTGCAAAATGATACATTTCCAGTCCGTCAATCTGCACCGGAAATTCCAGCCACAGGGCATAACCACCCTCAGGCTGACTTAGACCGATTTTAACGCCTTGAAAAACCTTTAAAATATATTCCTGATATTGTCTTACCTGCTGCATAAGACGGGGGCGTAAACTATTTAAATGTTCACTGTAACTACGGCTATATATCAGATCGGCCAGTGCAAGCTGCAATGGTGTATTAACGATGGCATTTCCATTTAATAACCCAATTCTAAAAGACTGTAGCTGCTGGCTGATACATACCCACCCAATGCGGTAAGCAGATGATAAAGACTTGGAAACTGAACCGCAGTAGATGATGTAACCGGCCTGATCCCAGTACTTAATAGGTAATGGTCGTTCCAGATTAAAGCCGCATTCAGCATAAATATCATCTTCAATCACATAACAGCGGTAGCGTTCTGCCAGCTGTGCAATCTGTGCCTTTTCTGTATTGCTCAGACAGTAGCCGAGCGGATTTTGGTAATTCGCAGTCATCAGGCAGGCCTTTACCTGCCCGCTTTGCATCATCTGTTCCAGCCGGTCCAGATCAACGCCTGCATGGCTGGCCGGTATTTCGATAATTTTACGCTTCAGACTGGCCAGTAGCTGTAACTGGCCATTAAAACTTGGGGTTGGTACCAGAATGCTATCACCCACTTCAGTAAGCTGCTGAATAATGAGTGATAACGCAGGCATACAGCCACTGGTAATTAAAATATCTTCTGGCTGAATATACAGGCCATCTTCTGCCCAGTGTTCGCTTAAAGCCTGACGTAACTTTTTATGGCCCTGCCGGTCACTGTATAGAAAGTCTTCCGGCTGGCTATGCTTGAGCGCACGCTGGATCGAACGGCGTAAAGCCTCTACAGGTACCAGTTGTGGTGATAGCTGGATAGCCCCCAGATGTACTAAATTATTCTGAATGGAAGCCTGTTGTATTTCAATTTGCAGTTCAAGATTACTGACATCACGCGGTCTGGACTGGAAATCTAAATGACGGGGTAACGGGTTTTGTAATGACTGCCCTTTCACAAAATAGCCAGATCTGGGCCGTACATAAATTAAGCCTTGAGCTTCTAGTAATTCATAACAGCTTTGTGCAGTGCTGAGGCTCACTTCATGCTGCCGGGCAAAATCCCGAAGAGAACTGAGCCGCTGATCGGCTTTTAAAGCTTGGCTGTGAATTTTTCCGGCCAGCTGACTGGCAAGAAGTTGGTAGTGAAATGCCATATCTGTACTGCTTTTTTAAATTTTTTTGTGTCTGTAATGCTCTATAGCATAGGTTTAAGCTGAAAAAAATTAAAATTGAGCAAAACTTGATGAAAACTTGTACTTTATTATTTATTTGTCTATGGCTAGCAGCTTGCCAGCCACAATATCAGCAGAATACTTCTCAAAATGCACTGTGTCAGTCATTAATTGGAGGTTATTTAAAAATGCAGTCACTGCCTGGCTATCAGCTCTGGAAAATTACAGCACTCCCTTCCAGCACAGAGTGGCATTATCTTTATAAGAAACCTACTGAAAACGGGCTGATTATGACAGGTCTACTCCAGCCTAAAATCGAGTTTGTCTGTTCACAACAGCAGCAGCATTTACGACTCGAATTATTGCAGACATCCAGACAGCTCAGGCTCCCATTATTTGAGCTCCGTTTGCCTGTGCCAGCCTCTCAGGTAAATGGTTCAAAATGAAAACCCGAGCTTAATTCCTGTACCAGATATTCGATCAGTAGCCTGACCCGTTTTGGTAAATGTTCCTGCTGATAATAAACCGCATGAATAGGCTGATAATGTAATTCAATCTGGTCTTCAAACAAGGCAACTAGTCTGTTCTGGGCCAGATCCTGACCCACCAGAAATTCAGACAGGCAGGTAATTCCATGATGCAACAGGGCCAGCTGCCGTACAGTCTCACCATTAGATGCCCGAATTGGTGCAGTTGCGGTAAAGTATTCATTACCCAGTTTGAGAGGCCAAGTGTTCAAATGCTTGGGAGAACTAAACCCGATTAACTGATGCTGCAATAGCTCCCCAGCAGTTTGTGGAGTGCCATACTGTTCCAGATAAGCGGGGCTTGCAACTATATATAAGCGGCTTTGAGTGAGTAAACGAGCATGCAGACTTGAATCATTCAGCTGACCAAAACGGATAGCCACATCGGTCCGATGTTCTAAAAGGTCAATAATCTGGTCATGGCTGTTCAGTTCAATTTCAATATATGGATAGCGCTGCATAAATTTCTGCATGAGTGGAGCAATTACATGTAGCACAAAGGGGGTGGCCGAGTCGATCCGGATTTTACCGGAAACCTCGTGGTCAGATTTAAGCAGCAGCTCTTCAGCATCGTTCAGCTCATTGATAATCTTGCGTGCACGCTCTAGAAACAGCTGGCCTTCCTGTGTCAGCGAGAGCTTGCGGGTAGTACGTTCCAGTAACGTAACGTTTAACTTACTCTCCAGACGCTGCAAAATACGGCTTAAACCAGAAGTTGACTGGCCGAGCTGTTCAGACGCCTTAACAATCGAACCACTATCCACAATACTGACAAAAACCTGCAGCTCTTCAAAAGTAGATTTCATCACATCCAATTAATGACAAATTAACAATAATATTTTGCAGATTATCTACTTTTTTAGCAACAAAGCTTCCGACAAAATAATCTTAACTTTTAAAAATAGTCGAGGTTACGATGATTATTCCTAAAATCGGTGTAGGTACCTTTCGCCTGTCCGGTCAAACCGTCATTGATTCAGTCAGCCAGGCACTCGATGTTGGATACCGGGCGATTGATACAGCCCAGATTTATGGTAATGAAGCAGAAGTTGGTACAGCCATACAGCAAAGTAAGGTCTCCCGACAGGAGCTTTTCTTAACCACCAAGATCTGGACTGAAAATTATGCACCAGAACGGATGATTGCCAGCCTGAAGGACAGCCTGCACAAGTTACAGACAGATGCTGTGAACTTGACACTCATTCATTGGCCAGCCCCCGGTCTGGGCTACTCTGCTGCTGAACTGGTGCAGAGCCTGTATCAAGCCAAAAAGCTGGGACTCACCGAACATATTGGTGTGTCCAATTTCAATATTGCCCAGACAGAAGAGGCGATTGCAGCAGTTGGACCAGACCAGATTGTAACCAACCAGATCGAGCTAAGCCCTTATTTGCAAAACCGTACATTAGTGCAATATCTGCAGAGCCAGAATATACAGGTTACCTCTTATATGACACTGGCTTATGGCAAGGTGCTGCAAGACCCTGTTCTTATGCGTATTGCAGCCTTACATGAAGCGAGTACCGCCCAGATTGCCCTGGCATGGGCTATGCAGCAGGGCTTTTCAGTAATTCCATCTTCTACCAAGCGTGAGCATCTGCTCAGTAACCTAGAAGCCCAGAAAATTCTGCTGAGCCATGAAGAAATGCAGAAAATCGCCGAACTTGAACGTAATGGACGGGAAATCAGTCCGGAGCAGCTAGCACCAGTATGGGATTAAGTACGGATGAAAATTAATTTTCCGCTGCTTGCCCTTGCAGTCGGTGCGTTTGCGATTGGTACAACCGAATTCTCGCCAATGGGACTGTTACCTGATATTGCCGGGGATCTTGATGTTTCTATTCCGAGAGCTGGTATGCTGATTACTGGTTATGCGCTGGGCGTAATGCTTGGCGCACCAGTGATGACTTTATGGTTTAGCAGCTTTAGCCGCCGTAAGGCACTTATTCTGCTTATGGCTATTTTCACTATAGGTAATTTGCTGGCAGCAGTTTCTCCCAGTTATATGAGTCTGATGGGTGCACGTCTTATCACCAGTTTAAACCACGGTGCATTTTTTGGAATCGGGTCTGTAGTAGCCGCCAGTGTCGTTCCGGTCCATAAACAGACCAGCGCAGTAGCAGCTATGTTTATGGGTTTGACTGTTGCCAATATTGGTGGTGTCCCTCTGGCAACCTGGGTTGGACAAAATATTGGCTGGCGAATGTCCTTTCTGGCAATTACCGGTCTTGGTCTGCTAACGATACTATCTTTATGGAAAGCCTTACCTAAAGACCATAAAGGTAGTAGGCCTGATGTAAGAGCTGAGCTGAAAGTATTGACACGCAGACCGGTCATACTAGCAATGCTGACCACAGTATTGGCCTCTGGTGCAATGTTTACCCTGTATACCTATATTGCCCCGAGCCTGGTTGAATTTACCCAGGCATCTCCAGGATTCATCACCTTGATGCTGGTACTGATTGGTATAGGTTTCTCGATCGGCAATCATTTAGGCGGAAAATTTGCTGACCTGTCTCTGGACAAAACCCTAATCGGTTTCTTTGTATTGCTGATCGTCAGTATGCTGCTCTTTCCGTTACTGGCAAAAAGTCCACTGGGGGCAGCAGTCGGACTGGTGATCTGGGGCATAGCTACCTTTGCTCTGGTACCCCCTTTACAGATGCGGGTAATGTCAACCGCTCATGATGCACCAGGACTTGCGTCCTCAGTTAATATCGGGGCATTTAATCTGGGTAATGCGCTTGGCGCTGTAGCGGGTGGTGCCGTACTTAGCATGGGCTGGAGTTATATGGCAGTGCCGGTCAGTGGCGCAGTACTGAGCATAGTAGGCCTGCTTCTGGTATTCATCCAGAGGAAAGGACAACAGCCTTCCATAGCCTGTGAATCATAAGTGCTATCAATTTCAGCCTGTAAGGTAGGCTGAAATGACTTTATTGAATAGCCACAGGAAGTTTGGCATTGATATACATGGGCCGTTCAAGCTCGGATCGCATGATTTTAAGCATTTGGTAAGGCTGCTGTTCCACAAACATGTTCATAAAACTGATGGGTAAACTGCCTTCCGGGTTTACATATCCCATTGTGGTGACTTTAACTTTATTTGCACCTAGACGCTGAAAAGTCCAGTCTCCCTGATAGTCTTGAAGACGTATATAGTCAGGCTGACTAAAACGGGAATCTGCCATACCCCGGTTACGGATATTCACTGTACCATTACGCTCTCTAGTAATTTTACTTTGAATAATAAGGTCACGATCTTTAAGCGGAAAAGGTAAGTCCATTACCACATGCAGCAAAAATTCTCCAGCTTGATCATCTCGGTTTAATATACTGATTTTCCCCATATAGGGGACCCATTGTTGGGCACGCTCAACATCCATAATCAGCGCAACAGCCCGTTCCAAGGGTACATTAAATACTGTCTCTGCCTTATAGGATGCAGCCGGGTTGCGAGACATCTGGTAAGTCCAGACTTTGATATTCTGTTTATTAATTTTTAGTCTGGCCTGCTCTGCCGAGGTAAATTGAGTAATTAACAGACTCAGTAACATCAAGCAAATATTGAATATAGTTTTCTTTCTCATTTTTATTTTTCATACTTTTTATATAAGTGTAATCAGGCCCCTTTCTTCCTGAAAAGGGCCATTAGCGCTACATCTGGATATCATTGAATCCAAGCACATCTTTCATATCATATTTACCTGCTTCACGTCCAACGACCCATGCGGCTGCACGTACTGCACCGGCGGCAAAATTCATCCGGTTGGTTGCCTTATGGGTCACTTCGACACGCTCACCTTCCCCGATAAACATGACAGTATGCTCACCAACAATATCGCCACCACGAATAGTTTCAAAGCCAATGGTCTGACGCTCACGTGGGCCAGTATGGCCTTCGCGGCCATAAACTGCCACTTCTTTTAAATTACGGCCCAAGGTATCCGCAATCGCTTCACCCATCATGAGCGCAGTACCCGATGGAGCATCGACTTTATGACGGTGATGTGCTTCAATCACTTCAATATCAACTGTATCACCAAACACTTTTGCTGCAAGCTCGAGCAGTTTGATCGACACATTGACTCCAACTGAATAATTGGCTGCATAAACTACAGGTGTCTGGCTAGCACTTTCTTCCAGTACGGCTTTTTGTTCATCATTCATGCCAGTGGTTCCAATGACCATTGCTACCCCTGCTTCACGGCAAAGTTTCAAGTGCTGTTCAGTGGCAGCAGGTGCAGTAAAATCAATGATTACATCACAATCATTAAGCACGTCAGCCAGCTGACCAGATACTTTGACTCCCAGCGTACCAATACCTGCCAGCTCACCCGCATCGGCTCCTACCAGTGAGCTCTCTGGACGCTCTACTGCTGCTGCCAGCTGGTAACCTGCCTGCTGGACAGCCTGAACCAGAATCCGGCCCATACGGCCACCTGCACCTAAAACACCAATACGTGGAGTTGCTGACATAACATTTTCCCTGCAGTCATCTTTAAAATTGCTCTACTATAACAAAACTCTTCCCGCTCTCTGAAACTTGTCTGGAAAAATTATGGCTTAAAGTTCCTTTATAAAAATGAACCATTAAGAAAACAAGCAGTTCAAAGAAGAAGCAATATTTTTAGCTCATTCATGACTTTATTTATCCAGTTAACTGCTGAAAAATATTAAAAAATGTTCAGACAATTTCGTATTTTTCACAATTCTTTAAACAAGCAGGCGCAGACTAGCCAGCACCATTGGGTGTCATCAAATAAGGAAAAGATATGCGCTTTCACTTTACGGGTTTGGGAATCGTTTTAATACTGTGTACGGGTGCAGTCTGGGCTGAGCCGGTAGTTCAAGCGGGCGATACACTGGCAAATTTATCTACAGCACGCATCACGACGACTCTGCGCCAGACCTCTTTACCGTCTGGGACAGTACAGGTTCAGAATGAAACAGCTACAAGTATTGCAGTCGAGGAAATTGACACTATTATGCCCGATGAGCAGACAAGTAGAATACAGGAACAGTCTTCTGCGGCACAGGTTACCCAGCAGAGTATACTCCAGGCCTCTACCTCAGCCACTGGGCAGGAAGAACTGGTAAGCTGGAATGATATTGATGCCATACAGCCAGAATAAACCTGTGACTAAACAGACAGGTTTGTTAAGTATTCCAGATTATTTTAAATAAGAAAAAGCAGCTATGAAGAAAAGCTCCTCAATAGCTGCCTTTTATCTCAGAGCACCTGCTTAGTCAAACAGGCGATCAAAGAATGACTTTTTCTTCGGTGAAGACGTACTGTCTTCACCATCAAAAGAGGCCTGCAATTCTTTTAGCAGTTCACGTTGATGGCTGGTCAGATTGACCGGAGTTTCAATCACGATACGGCAAAGCAGATCGCCTACCATGCTGCTACGTACCGGACGTACGCCTTTACCCCGTAAACGGAACAGCTTTCCGGTCTGGGTACCTTCAGGAATTTTCAGACTTACACGGCCTTCAAGTGTAGGAATCTGGATTTCCTTGCCAAGCGCTGCATCAGCAATGCTGACAGGCACATCCATATACAGATCAGCCCCATCACGCTGGAAGATTTCATGCTCACGCACTACGACTTCAACATAGAGGTCACCTGACTGGCCATCACGAATAGCTTCGCCCTTGCCACTCAGACGTACCCGGTCACCATTATCCACACCTGCAGGAATCGTAACTTCCAGAGTCTGCTGACGGTCTGCAACACCGGAACCATGACAGGCATGACATGGGTTTTTAATAATTTTACCTTGGCCACGACAAGTGCTACAGGTCTGCTGTACAGAGAAAAAGCCCTGCTGCATCCGTACCTGTCCTGCACCGTGACAGGTTTTACAGGTTTCTACATCATTTGGATTCTTGGAACCCTTTCCATGACAGACTTCACAAGGCGCAGGCGCATTGAAAGTAATAGTTTTCTTGACACCACGTACTGCCTCTTCAAGTGTCAATTCCATCACATAACGCAGGTCGGAACCACGGCGTTGACGCTGCTGACGTCCACCACCACCAAAGCCCCGCCAAAGATATCACCAAACTGGCTAAAAATATCTTCAGCACTAAAACCGCCAAAGCCGCCGCCTGCGCCGCCAAAGCCGCCTTCAAACGCGCTATGACCCATACGGTCATACATACTACGCTTTTCGCTGTCAGACAGGACTTCATAAGCCTCTGAGGCTTCTTTAAATTTTTCTTCAGCTTCCGGGTTATCAGGATTTCGGTCCGGATGATATTTCATCGCCAACTTTCGGTAGGCTTTTTTAATCTCATCATCACTTGCGGTTTTGGAAACCCCTAAAACCTCATAATAATCACGTTTAGCCATGACTGGCGATGCTCCTCACGGAATTTTAATTTATACAACTGCCGTGTAAAATTGGGGATTAGGTACTGTTTTACAAGGGCAAAGCCGGTTTTTTTAAAAGACTTTAAAAAACTGCCTTGTAATTGAAGAACTTGGAAATACCTTTAATCCAGGCATTTAACAGGAACAGCCAGGCAATCGCAGTAAAGACGACGCCTAGAACTGTACAGGCTGTAACCCAAAGTTCGCTGTCCCAGTAAAAGAAAATCAGCGGAATAAACCATAGCGCTGCAAAAACTGTCATTCCCAAAAACAGCACTATATTTCGCATAATCCATAAGGCATGGGAATTAAGCCAGACTTCTGCATGATCGACACCAGCAACTTTGCGCGCCAGAATATAGGCAATGACTGCGGTAATGACACTAAATAATGCCAGAAACATGAAAACATACGAGATCGCAATATAACGGCGATGCTGTGCGAGTGTATCTTGCCTCATGGATTCTCTGACCTCATTCATTGCATGCATCAGTTATTTTTATGCAATGAAATTTGCTGTGTTATTTTGTGTAAAAGATAAGGTGCTACTATATTGAAGTTTTCAATATTTCGCACCTCATATTCAGCAAAAATTACTGCATATTTACGGTTTTTTCACCTTAAACCATGCTGCATATAAAGCTGGCAAGAAAAATAGTGTTAACAGCGTCGCAATAATCAGTCCACCCATAATCGCTACAGCCATCGGACCGAAAAAAATACTGCGTGATAGGGGGATCATGGCCAGAACCGCCGCCAAGGCCGTCAGAATAATAGGACGGAAACGCCGAACCGTCGCATCAATAATGGCATTCCAGCGATCATGACCGGCCTGTATGTCCTGCTCGATCTGGTCAATCAGGATCAGAGAGTTACGCATAATCATGCCGGACAGGGCAATCGTGCCCAGCATGGCCACAAAACCGAAAGGTTTGTTAAACAGCAACAAAAAGATGACTACACCAATCAGGCCAAGAGGTGCGGTCAGAAATACTATCAATGCCCGCGAGATACTCTTGAGCTGTAACATCAGTAAAGTCATGACCACAGCCAGAAATAGCGGCATTCCTGCATTTACTGAACTTTGGCCACGGGCCGACTCTTCCACTGTCCCGCCAACTTCAATCAGGTAACCAGGCGGTAACTTGTTACGTAACTGCTCGATCTGTCCGGCCATTTCATTCACGACTGTTGCAGGTTGCTGCTGACTGCGTATGTCTGCCCGGACTGTAATGGTCGGTAAACGGTTACGATGCCAGATCAATCCATCTTCAAAGCTGTAATCAATCTGGGCAATCTGGGCCAAAGGAACAGTACTCCCTTGGCTGGTCGGTACGGCCAGGCTGGCCAATGAACCGACATCCACCCGTTCTGCCTGGTCTCCTCTTAGACGGATCTCAATCAGTTCACGTTTTTCCCGGTACTGGTCAATAGCCGCCCCGCTGATGGAACTGTTCAGGAATCTGGCCAGATCAGCACTGCTAATTCCCATCTGGCGAGCGCGGTCCTGATCAATATTTAAAATAATGGTCTTGCTGGGCTCACCCCAATCCAGATGTACATTGGTAGTATTTGGATTTTTACCAATGACCTGCGCTACACGCTCTGCCCATTGACGGACCAAGCTTAAATCCTCACCTGAAACCCGATACTGAATCGGATACCCGACCGGAGGCCCATTTTCCAGTAATGACACCCGGGTACGAACTTCCGGTAAAAGTTTACGGATCTGCTGGTCCAGTGAGCGACGGATTTCATCCCGATCATCCAGAGAAGAAGCCAGTACCACAAACTGGGCAAAGCTGGCTTGAGGTAACTGCTGGTCCAAAGGCAGATAAAATCGTGGTGAACCGGTTCCGACATAGGCTACAAAATTATCAATACCCTCTTGTGTGGAGAGGAATCTCTCGACCTTTTTGACAGCATTTTCAGTAGCAGTAAGCGAAGCACCTTCTTCAAGTTTTAAATCAACCAGAATTTCAGCACGGTTAGATGGTGGAAAGAACTGCTGTGGCACCAGTTTAAACATGAGGATTGACAGTATAAATAATCCCACTGTACTGATGATAACGGTCTTACGATAAGTTACACAGGTATTGACGAGTTTTCTGAACCGTTGATAAAAACCGCTCTGATAGGGATCATGAACTTCATCCAATGCATGTACCGGTCTGACCGGCTCTGGTTCAGGGCGTTTGCGCAGCCGCGCCCATAGACGCTGGTACCACGGTGCCCGAACCGGTAACTGATTAAAATCAGGTAAAAACTTCTCACCTAAGTAAGGAACAAACAGCACTGCTGCGAACCAGGAAACAATCAGGGCAATGGTGACTACCTGAAAAATAGAACGGGTATATTCACCAGTACTTGAAGCAGCTGTGGCAATTGGCAGAAAACCGGCAGCAGTAATCAGTGTTCCGGTCAACATTGGAAAAGCTGTACTGTTCCATGCAAAACCAGCAGCTTTTATACGGCTGTAGCCCTGCTCCATTTTAATAGCCATCATTTCGACAGCAATAATGGCATCATCTACCAGCAGACCTAAAGCCAGAATCAGGGCACCAAGTGAAATCTTGTGGAGTCCGACATCAAACAGGTTCATTCCGGCAAATGTCATCGCCAGCACAAGCGGTATAGAAAAAGCCACCACCAGACCGGTGCGAAAGCCCAGAGAGAAAAAGCTGACCAGTAGAACAATAATAACTGCTTCGGCCAGTACTTTCATAAACTCGTTAACACTACGTTTCACTGCAACTGGCTGGTCAGATACTTTTTGCAGTTGCATACCCAGCGGCAAGGTTTTCTGTAACTTAGCAAAGGTATTTTCCAGATTTTTACCCAGCGCCAGAATATCTCCACCCTTACGCATGGAAACAGCTATTCCAATTCCATTTTCACCCATAAAGCGCATCCGCGGCTGGGCCGGTTCACTAAAGCCGCGGTAAACCTCTGCCACATCAGATAACTGGATGGTCTGCCCGCCGACCAGTAACGGCATCTGTTTTAATTCTTCTACACTTTGAATCTGTCCGCTCACCCGTAGCTGGATACGATCAGTTCCGGTTTCAAAGAATCCGGCATTAGCAACACTATTTTGCTGTTGAAGGGCCTGCTGGATGGCAGTCACCGGGATACCCAGCTGTGCCGCCTTGGTATTAGAAATTTCAACCCAGATTTTCTGGTCCTGCAGTCCGATCAGCTCAACTTTACCGACGTCCTTGACCCGCTGTAACTGTAACTGCAAACGGTCGGCATATTCTTTTAAAATGGCGTAGTCAAAATCTTTTCCGGTCAGTACATAGATATTGCCAAAGGTATCTCCAAACTCGTCATTAAAAAATGGCCCCTGTACACCTTGAGGTAATTGATGGCGAATATCACTGACTTTTTTACGCACGTTGTACCAGACATCGGGAATCTGGTCTGATTTGAGCGAGTCCTTGGCAATAAAGGTAACCATTGACTCGCCCGGCCGGGAATAAGCCATGATGCGTTCATATTGTCCGGTGGTCATCAGCTCTTTTTGAATACGGTCAGTAACCTGCAAGGAAACTTCTCTGGCTGTTGCTCCCGGCCAGTAAGTTTGTACCACCATAACCTTAAAGGTAAATGGCGGGTCTTCACTTTGTGCCAGTTTGGAATAAGAATAAATGCCGACAATACCCAGCAATATCATCAAATAAAGTACTAATCCTTTATGACGCAGTGCCCATTCCGACAGGTTAAACTTCATGGTTGTGCTCCTGCTGCAAGCTTCACCGGACGATTATTACGGTCTACCGGATGAATTCTCTGCTTGTCATGCAACAGGTGTACTCCTCCAATTACTACCCAGTCCCCAGCTTTGAGACCGGAAAGTACGGGCACAGAGTCCCGGCCATAGGCTCCGAGCTGAACTGGTACTTTATGTATACGCTGATCCTGCTGAAGAACCCAAATATAAGGCTGTTTTTCATGGGCAGATACGCTGGATAAAGGCACACTCAGGACATTCGGCTGACTATAATCAAAAAATACCCGTGCGCTTTGCCCGAGTTGAATGGCAGATGGCCCTTCACGTAACGCAACTTTAACCTTGAAGGTACGTGACTCATCTGCTGCAGGTGAGATTTCCCGAACATAAGCGGCTAATCTGGCTTGTGGCTGTGACCAAAGGGTAACCCAGGCAGTCTGACCAACTTTTATAGCGCTGGTAGTCTGTTCGGGTATGCCGATAACTACGTCCCGGTCGCCATCAATTGCCAGCTGATATGCTACCTGCCCGGCTGCTACCACTTGCCCAACCTCAATATTACGTTCGGTAATCACGCCCGCTCGATTAGCCTGTAGCTGGTTATAGCGGGTCTGGTTGGTACTGACCTGATAATTGGACTGGGCCTGACGATAGGCGGACTCAGCCGATTTATACTGGTTTTCAACCGCGTCATACTGGGAACGGCTGACTGCATTCATCGGCAGCAGCTGTCTAAAGCGCTGTAATTCATCGGCCGCTATTTTTAAAGCAGCTTGAGCACTTTCCAGCTGGGCCCTGGCAGCATTACTTTGTAGTTGTGCATCACTCACATCCAGCCGGGCCAAGACCTGACCTGCCCGGACTCGATCCCCTACCTCTGCCAGCCGGGCAGTAACCTGCCCGCCAACCCGAAAAGCCAGTGCTGTCTGCTGGCGGGCTTGAACCTCGCCGGCATAACTTTTCTGTTCATGATGCGTAGTCAAGGGCTGTGCGACCATTACATAAGGAATTTCTTCAGTTTGGGGAGCTTCCCGGCTACACCCCCCTAAAGTCAGGTAACACATAAAAATCAGGCTCACCAGGGCGGATTTGGTTAAACTCATGCAAATTGCTCTTATTTCAGATTTATTTTTAAGGCAGAATAATGATCGCTATACTAAATTGTTTATTTTTTAATTAATATACCGCGCGGTACATAAATTAGAATATTTTTAATTCTTATTTTATTTAAAGTTTCTGGATAATGGTGTGCAAATAACAGCAGGTCGTCCTAAAGATTTGGAAAAACGAGCCCGGATCCTGGCCGCAGCCAAGTGTATGTTTTTAAAACAGGGCTATCACGGCTCCAGTATGAACCAGATTGCATCTGAAGCCGGTGTAACCAAGCTGACGGTCTATAATCATTTTCAGGACAAGGCCACTTTATTTACCTGTGCCATTGAAGAAAGTTGCGAGGAAGCGATACCGGCCCGCCAATTCAGTCTGCATGCACAAAGCCATTTTGCTAAAGAGCTGTATCAGGTCTGT
The DNA here is from genome assembly GCF_000582925.1 of Acinetobacter sp. 1294596. NCBI lineage: Bacteria > Pseudomonadati > Pseudomonadota > Gammaproteobacteria > Moraxellales > Moraxellaceae > Acinetobacter > Acinetobacter sp. 1294596. Next base: position 24,814 of record NZ_JFCC01000023.1, read on the forward strand.
AGCCGAGTATTACATCTAATTTACCTGCCAGAAGCGCTCAAGCTTGAATATATACTGCTGCAGCTGGCAGCCGAGCAGAGTCCTCTGGTAGAACAGTTTTTTAAGGCTTCGCATCAGCGCCTGACCAATAGCCTGACAGATTTCTTCCGCCAGGCTATTGAGTTGAGCTTTATTCAGCCAGCTGCCCCGGTCATGTATACCGAGCTATTACTTTCCCTGTTATTGGGTATCCGACATCAGCATGTATTACTTGGTATGCAGCCGGTCCCAGATCAGCAAGAACGTGACTGTATGATTCAGCAGTCCATTGAGCTGTTTTTATTACGCTATCAGGTTCGCTCATCTCCACCTTGAACCAGACTTCCACTCTATTTTAAAAATTTTAACTGTATTGCCTGTTATTTTTTGCACAAAAGATCAGGAATTCAAATTCTCTGTCTTGGCAAGTCACATAATCGCGGTATAGTCAAAAAGATATAAGGAAAACAGCCTCAGGAGAAAGGTGATGATTCAACAAATTGATGCCCCGTTACGTGAAGATGTCCGTTTGCTCGGTAATCTTCTGGGTGAAACCCTTAAACTGCATGCGGGACAGGATTTGTTTAATCAGATTGAACAGATTCGTGCTTTGGCTAAAGGTGCACGTGACGGACAAAAAGAAGCAGAAAAACAGCTTGAAGAACTATTTTCAACATTAAAAGATGAAGAAATTCTGCCCCTGACCCGGGCTTTTTCCCATTTTCTGAACTTTGCCAATATTGCCGAGCAATATCATCTGGTCCGCAGCCGGAGACAGCATGAATTCGATGAAAATGCTCCTTCTCCAAACCCGCTTGATCACCTGTTTCAGAAATTTAAACAAAAAGATATCAGTGCTGATGCCCTCTACCAGCAAGTTTGTGAACTCAAGATCGAGCTGGTACTGACCGCACATCCTACAGAAGTCAGCCGCCGTACCCTGATTCAGAAATATGATGGAATCAACCAGTGCCTGTCGCGTCTGGACCAGCAAAAACTGACCCCTCATGAACGTCAGAGTGTACTAGATGAAATGAAGCAGCTGATCTGTTCAGCCTGGCAAACCGATGAAATCCGCCAGCATCGTCCAACCCCGATTGATGAGGCAAAATGGGGTTTTACCACTATCGAACAAACCCTGTGGAATGCTGTACCTAAATTTATTCATGAACTGGATCAGCTGGTACTCGAGCATTGTGGCCGACCTCTGCCGCTCGAAGTTGCACCTATTCGCTTTGCTTCATGGATGGGCGGCGACCGGGACGGGAATCCGAATGTAACCCATCAGGTTACACAGGAAGTTTTATGGCTATCACGCTGGCAGGCTGCTGATCTGTATGTACGTGATATTGAAGCCTTGCGCTGGGAACTTTCCATTCAGAACTGCTCCGAGGAAATGAGCGAAGCGTTGGGATATACCCACCCTGAACCCTACCGGGAATATCTGCGTCAAACACGCGAACGTTTACGCGCTACCCGTCACTGGCTTGCACAGAAATTACAGGGGCAAGATGCTGACGCCAGCCTTGTTATTCATAGTAAGGACGAATTACTCCAGCCTTTACTTCTCTGTTATCGCTCACTGATGGCCTGTAATCTGCCAGAAATTGCCAATGGCCGACTGCTGGATTTTATCCGTCGGGTTAACTGTTTTGGTATCGAACTCTTAAAACTGGATGTCCGTCAGGAGTCGGGCCGTCATCGCCAAGCCATCTCGGCCATTACCGAATACCTGGGTCTGGGCAATTTTGACACCTGGACAGAACAGGCACGCCAGAATTTCTTGTTGCAGGAATTACAAAGTAAACGGCCTTTACTACCTAAACACTTCAATGAGCCGGCACAAAGTCTGATCCTGCATCCCGATGTCCAGGAAGTGTTTGCGACCATGCAGACCTTGGCCGAACAGCCATCTGAAAGCCTGGGTGCCTATATTATATCTATGGCAGAGTACCCGAGCGATGTACTGGCCGTACTGCTACTGCAAAAAGAAGCAGGTATACAACGACCATTGCGTGTTGTGCCCCTGTTCGAAACCTTAAAGGATCTGGATGGTGCAGCCGCTACGATGGCGACACTGTTCAATATGCACTGGTACAGACAGCACATTCAGGGTAAGCATGAGGTAATGATCGGATATTCCGACTCCGCAAAAGATGCCGGCTTTATGTCTGCCAACTGGGCACAATACCGTGCTCAGGAAGAGCTAACTGCGGTGGCCCGGCAACATGCTGTTCAGCTGACTTTGTTTCATGGTCGTGGTGGTTCTATTAGCCGTGGTGGAGCACCGACCCAGCAGGCTTTATTCTCCCAGCCGCCCGGTTCAATATCAGGGGCTATTCGGGTAACAGAACAGGGTGAAATGATCCGCTTCAAATTTGGTGTGGAAGGTATTGCCCTGCAAAATCTGGAAATTTATACCGCAGCAACGCTAGAGGCAACTTTATTGCCACCGCCAGAACCTAAAGCCGAATGGCGTGAACTGATGCATTGCATGACTGATCTTTCAGTACAGGTCTATCGCCAGACTGTACGGGAGAATCCACACTTTGTGCAATATCTGCGTACTGTAACTCCTGAGCTGGAACTACAGATGCTGCCGCTAGGCTCACGCCCGGCCAAACGTAAAGTTAGTGGCGGTATCGAATCCCTGCGTGCTATTCCATGGGTATTTGCCTGGACCCAGATTCGGCTGATGCTCCCTGCCTGGCTGGGTACAGGTGCTGCGCTGAATCAGGTACTGGATCAGGGCCAAAAAGAACTGCTGGATGAAATGTTACAGCAATGGCCTTATTTTCAGACACTGATAGACATGCTGGAAATGGTGCTGTCCAAGGCCGATGCCCATGTAGCGCTATATTATGAGGCTCATCTGACTGATGACCCTGAACTCAAAGCACTTGGACAAGAGTTGCGTCAGCGTCTGCAAGATGCAGTTCAGACTTTACTGGCACTCAAGGGCGAATCCAAGCTGCTCAGTCATAATGAAGTACTGGACCAGTCAATGCGGGTGCGTAAACCGTATCTGTTGCCCCTGCACCTGTTACAGGCCAAATTGATGAAACGCCGCCGGATCTATCTGGCTGAACAGCAACTTGAACATACACCGGTTGACCATGCCCTGATGGTCAGTATTGCGGGTATTGCCGCAGGTTTACGTAACACAGGCTAATCCATGCTTTAGCAAATAGGTTTTAAATACTTAAAATCTCTGCCAGTAAATAAGATTTAATTTACTGGCAGATCAATATGTAGCTCTCATCCGTTTTGCCATTCCGATCAGGTTCTATTAAAAAATACTGCTTAAAACATATTATTTTTATCTCATGCAAAAATTATTTTTAAAGTCAATACTCTAAAAAATCATAAATTAATTGATTGATTTCGTAAAATTTAGCTTATTCAACCTTTTTACCGGTTGGTAAAAAAACCAAAAAACTATTGTAATTATCATCATTTAATTTTACTGGAGAGATTAATTCTCCAGAAAAGAAAGAGTATGATGTCGCCAGTTTGAATTTCAAGAGCTCATTTTATGTCCAATTGGTTTCCCAAATGGCGTCCTTATGCCGGTCACATTGACCAGCGACCCGTCTCTACCAATGAATATCTCCCTCCGGCACAAAGTGTAGTTTTAGGTATCCAGCATGCATTCGCCATGTTTGGCGCAACGGTACTTGCACCTTTACTGATGGGCTTTGATCCTAACCTGGCTATTTTGATGTCCGGGATCTGCACCATTTTATTCTTTTTAATTACAGGCGGTCGGGTACCAAGTTATCTGGGTTCAAGCTTTGCTTTCATTGGTGTAGTCGCAGCAGCAAGTGGTCATGCCATTGGTAGCGGTGTCAATCCGAACCTGGCTGTTGCTCTGGGCGGTATAGTGGCCTGTGGGGTATTTTATGCCGTCATCGGTTTCATTGTCATGCTGACTGGTACCCGCTGGATCGAGAAACTGATGCCTCCTGTGGTAACAGGCGCAGTGGTAATGATTATTGGCCTGAACCTTGCGCCAGTGACCGTCAAGAGTGTAGCAGGCAATCAGTTTGATATGTGGATGGCACTACTAACGGTACTTTCTATGGGTATGATCGCAGTCTTTACCCGTGGACTTTTGCAGCGTTTATTATTGCTGGTTGGGCTACTACTGTCTTACCTGCTTTATTTTATCATCAGTAATGTGCTGGGCTATGGTAAACCGATTGATTTTTCAGTCATCTCGAATGCAGCCTGGTTCGGACTGCCAAGTATGACCACGCCCCGGTTTGAAATGAATGCCATGCTGATTATTGCACCTGTTGCACTGATCCTGGTAGCTGAAAACCTGGGACATATCAAGGCAGTTGGGGCGATGACAGGTGAAAATCTGACCCCGCATCTAGGCAAGGCATTTGTTGCAGACGGGATTGCGACTTCACTGTCTGGCAGTGTTGGTGCTCCCGGTATGACGACTTATGGTGAAAATATTGGGGTAATGGCAATTACCCGGGTTTACTCTACCATTATTTTTGTGATTGCCGGTATCTTTGCAATTTTTCTGGGCCTTTCACCAAAATTTGGTGCAGTCATCTCTACTATTCCTACCGCTATCCTGACAGGTGCATCAATTGTAGTATTTGGCCTGATTACCATTGCCGGCGCCAAAATCTGGATTGAAAACAAGGTCAATTTTGCTAATAACAAAAATCTGGTGGTTGCTGCCGTGACTATTATTTTGGGAGCCGGTAATTTTGAGCTGGTCTTTGGCAACTTTAATCTGGGCGGTATTGGTACTGCAACCTTCGCAGCAATTTTATTGAACTGGTTTTTTAGCCTTAAAGATAAAACCTGATTTGATCTGTTGATTTCGGCAGCCTTCGGGCTGCTTTTTTTATGGGGGTTTTAGTAAGATAGTGGTACTTTCCAAGAACAGCTCAGCCATGCGCCTTGACTTATTTGATCTGCAGCTTTTTTTGAATATTGTAGACAGTGGCAGTCTGACCCGGGGTGCTGAGCGCTCAGCCATTTCCTTGCAGGCAGCCAGTGAACGTATCAAAAAACTGGAGCAGCAGTTTACCGTACAGCTGTTTATCCGGCACTCTTCTGGTGTCAGTCTGACCTTGGCCGGACAAGCCTTTGCCGAACAGGCCACATTGATGATCCAGCAAGGGCGGCATTTACAGCACAGTATGCTACCTTTCTCCAGAAATTTAAGCTGTGAAGTCGCACTCTGGTGCAACTCATCTGCACAAAGTGAGTATCTGCCACAGTTGCTACCCCAGTATCTGGTTGAAAATCCTCAGGTCAGAATCGATCTGAAAGAGGCAGAAAGTAACGATATTATTTATGCATTGGATAAGGGAACGGCGCTCCTGGGCCTGATCTCCAGTTTCTTTCAGGCCCATCAGTTACAGACACTGGAGTTCTCTGATGATCCTTTGGTACTGATCTGCCCCCTAAAGCATGAACTGAGTCATTTTAAAGAATTGGTTCTGGCCGATACGCTCACCCAGCCTTTTGTCGGATTAATGCAGCATCATTCTCTACAGCAGTCAATTGAAACCCAAGCCCAGCTTCTTGGCTGCGCTATCCAGTACCGTTTACGCCTGCCAAATTTTGCAGCCATTGCCCAGGTAGTTGCCAATGGCGTAGGAGTGGCAGTTATGCCTAAACGTGCAGCCATGCGACTAAGTGTTCATTACACCTTCCATCAGATCAAGCTGAATGGTGCTTGGGCCAATCGTAAACTCTTATTAGCCGCACGTAGTTTTGACGAGCTGCCAGTGCCATATCAGCATTTCAGCCAGTTTTTGCTGGCAAAGAAAAGTCAGCTCAGTCTGGGCTAGAGCCAGCCTAACTGGTGTAGCATCATATAACTGCCGAATAAAACCAGACCAATGAAAAACACTTTCCGGAATTTCTGCTCGCTTATCTGATAACGGATTTTAGTACCCAACCACATGCCAATAAGTGCCGGAATCAAGGCAATCATCGATAGAGTATAATCAATAGGTGTATTATCAACCGGGTTTTGATGGAGAAAAATAGCCAGACACAGTGTGGAAACGGTAAAAGCTAACCCCAAGGACTGTACCAGATCATCTTTTTTAAGCTGTAAAGACTGCAAATAAGGGACGACCGGGATTACCACCACTCCAGTTGCTACCGTCAGTGCTCCGCCCAGATATCCTATTGCTGGAGAAAGCCATTTCTCATACGGTGCCAGATTCGGCATATTTTTAGCGCACAGGCCATATAATCCGTAAAGCGCCAACATGGCCCCCAGTAAAATTTCGCTATGAAACACCGTATCAGTTTCACCTAGGGTTGGAAAAATACTCCATATTGTCCCGGTGACTATTCCCACTAACATCGGCCAGAAACGTCGGATCAGTCGTACCACATGGCCTTCGGCAAAAAGCTGCCAAAAGTTGGTGACCATGGAAGGTATAATCAATAAGGTCGCCGCCTGAAATGGACTGATCACCAGACTTAGTAATCCCATTGAAACTGCGGGCAGGCCCAGACCAATAGTTCCCTTGATCATTCCCGCTACTGCAAATACACCTATGACATAACCAAGCATTCAACTCATCCCTTTGGGTAGAGCGATTATTTTAAGTAAAGTCAGTAACTTCCAATATCAGGGTTTTATGGAGCAGGCCTCAACAGAAGATTGAGGCCAAATGATACAAGGGACAGAGCGGAAAAACTGTTTTAGCTGCCCATGTTATACTTCCATGCGCTTGGGCTGACTAAAGAATACGTACCATGTTTAGTAACAAAAAAGTAATCTGTTTTGATCTGGATGGAACATTGATCGATTCAGTTGGTATCTGGAACGATATTGATGCCCACCTGATTAAAAGCTTGAGTGGCCAGAACATCTCACTGTCACAGATTCAACAGCAGCGTGACCAGCAACTGAATCTGTTCAGGACTCATGCTGATCCATACCTGGAATATTGTTGTTTTTTAAAAGACAGTTATGGTTCTGCTTTATCAAAACAGGAAATCAAAACATTACGTTATACCATCTCCCAGCATTTTCTTGATCAGGTAATACGTTTAAAACCGTATGCCGAGCATTTCATAAAGGACTTACAACAGCAGAATTTCCTGCTGGCCCTCGCTACCACAACCAGTATTCATAATATCCAGCGTTATCAGCAGAATAATCCCAACATTTACCAGAACTTAGATTTTAATACCCAGTTTTCCCTCATTCTTACCCGCGAAAATGTTACGCGCATTAAACCGGATCCTGAAGTTTACCTTAAGACCTTGGCACATTTTCAGATTACAGCCAGTGAATGCCTGATTATTGAAGACTCGCTGGTCGGTGTAGAGGCAGCACATGCGGCTGGCATACAGGTCGTGGCCATATATGATGAACATTCCCAGCATGAACAGGATCAAATCCGTCTTAAAGCGGACTATATAGTGCAGGACTATAAAGAATTGTTGGAGGTTCTGAACCAGCAGGCTGTCAGCTCAGTCTGGTCAAAGAAAATATAACTGATATATTACTGCTTGGAACTTACAGCTGTTTTTTTATTCCAGTCGGGTTCAGGTTCTTTGATTAATCCCTCTGCTGATGCTCTGCATCATTTTCAGTTTTATACTTTTCTTCCAATACATTGTTAAAAATACTTTCAATCATCCAGACCCGGTACAGGCTGTTAAAGGTATAGCTCTGCCCATCAATCCGTAATTGCAATACTGGTAAACTAGGTTGGTGCATGTTTTCACAGTGCATATCATTCTTTTCCAGTAATGTCACAACATCCTGTTCACCAAGCTGCTCAATTCCCAGACTATGCTGTAGTTGCATAAAATGCGGTTTATACGACAAATCTTTGCCTTGCGTCCACACTGCTTTGAGTAGAGTGTACATGGTTTCAATACGCTGTTCTTCCGGCACACTATAAAATAATCGTGCCATATTTAAAGTTCCTTCCTGAGTGGGGCGGCAAAATGGCGTAAAAGCAACTTCGGTGCGTTTTGATAGGCGGGTGGCCAGACTCCAGTCAAACCAGTCACGGCCATGGTAACTGAGCGGATAAACCTGCAACTGGATATTATAATAATCTGCCAACTCTTCTTTAATATAAGCCAGCAGTAGCCAGCTAATAGGGTCTTCAAGTGCAATATACAGATCAAGCTCCGGATGCATACTGTGAATATCTGACAGCTCTTCAGCATCACTGAGCAGATGCTCACGCCACTCGATATGATTGATCAGGAAAATCGGATTACCCGTCAGCAGTTTTTGCTGTTTGAGACGGCGGGTTAAACGCAGCAGATCATCAACTGCATGGTATTTTCGTCCACCGAACTCAAAGTAGCTGGACAAGATTGCATTATCTGTAAAGATTCGCTCCGGATAGTCATGCGGCTGTTGATGGCGCTTGGCCATTGCATACAGTGTGCGCAACTTGCCATATTGCTGCTGCCAGAGCATATGAAACACATCCTCAAGCAGATACAGGAAATTACGCCCCTGTAACGGTGTATTACGAAGTATCAGTTCGGCCTGTTGCAAGGCCTCTGCAGTAGGCAGTTCCGGAGTTTCATGAAAGCTAAAACGGTGCTGCTTTGCCAGAATCTGCGCATCATTAACGCAATAGGCCTGCCATTCACTGGCAGTCATGTTATTAGGTGGTTCAGCTGCCCGGCTTGAAATAATAATTTTGAGCGGCTTGATGTCATCACTGAGAATATTGTCGAGCTGGGTCAGCTGCTGTGCAGCCAGATAACTATAGACATCATCCAGCCGCAGATAAATACTCAGCCCCTGATCTGTAGGCAATACCGCCTGCCGGGAAGGTTTTTGATAAAACCAGCTCGATCGGATCGGATCAAACCAACGGCGTAACAGTGACATGTGAGTAGCCTCTAAAAATAAAAAACCCTTGTCTTAATACAAGGGTTTATAACAAGTCAGGACAAAATGTTCAATTACACATCCAGATTTAGATCAGTAACGGCACCCTTGTCTGCGCCTGCTGCCAGTTTAGCAAACTTGGCCAGCGCACCCGAAGTATAATTTGGTTTCGGTTTAACCCAAACGGCTTTACGAGCTGCCATTTCTTCATCTGAAATATGCAGGGTCATCTCACGGGTCTCGGCATTAATCGAAATCCGGTCACCATTTTTGACCAGACCAATCGGTCCACCTTCATAGGCTTCCGGAGTTACATGACCAATTACAAAACCATGACTACCACCCGAGAAGCGGCCATCTGTAATCAGGGCAACTGACTGGCCCAAGCCCTTACCGATAATGGCAGAGGTTGGCTTGAGCATTTCTGGCATACCGGGTCCACCTTTTGGCCCTTCACCACGGATGACCACGACTTCGCCTTCTTGAACTTCGCCATCCAGAATACCGCGCATAGCTCCAATTTCACCTTCAAATACCCGCGCCGGGCCTTCAAAGTAAAGCCCTTCTTTACCGGTAATTTTTGCCACGGCACCCATAGGAGACAAGTTGCCCTTCAACACTACCAGATGTGAATCCTTTTTGATTGGTGCATCAAACGGCATGATAATCTGCTGACCCTCAGGATAATCTTCTACATCAGCCAAGTTTTCAGCCAGAGTTTTACCAGTTACTGTCATGCAAGAACCATCCAGCATGCCACGGTCCAGCATCCGCTTCATCAGGGGCTGGATGCCTCCGATTTTAATCAGTTCCGACATCAGGTATTTACCTGAAGGGCGTACATCAGCAACAACCGGAATATCCTTGCCAATACGTACGAAGTCATCCAGTGTCAGTTCGACACTGGCAGTATGTGCCATCGCAATCAAATGCAATACACCGTTGGTTGAACCGCCCAGAGCAATCAGAACTTTAATTGAGTTTTCAAATGCCGCCTTGGTCATGATATCGCGAGGCTTGATATCCAGACGTAACAGGTTCATTACTGCTTCGCCAGCACGCGCACAGTCGAGCTGTTTGTCACTTGATATAGCTTCTTGCGAAGATGAACCCGGCAAGCTCATGCCAAGCGCCTCAATGGCAGAGGCCATTGAATTTGCGGTATACATTCCACCGCATGATCCTGGACCAGGCAATGCCACTTCTTCGATCTGCTTGACCTGAATTGCACTGATTTCACCTTTGGCATGCTGGCCTACTGCTTCAAAGACCGAAATCATATCGGTGTGACCTTCACCCGGTTGAATCGTACCGCCATAAATAAACAGGCCCGGGCGGTTCAGACGGGCAAGTCCCATAATGCATCCCGGCATATTCTTGTCACAGCCACCAATTGCAATTACGCCATCATAAGCCTGGCAGCCAACAACAGCTTCAATTGAGTCAGCAATAATCTCGCGGGATACCAGTGAGTATTTCATACCTTCAGTACCATTTGAGATACCGTCAGAAATAGTAATGGTATTAAAAATGATTCCTTTACCACCGGCTGTATTCACGCCACTTTCTACTTCACGCGCCAGACCATCAATATGCATATTGCATGGTGTAACATTTGCCCAAGTCGAGGCAATACCAATAAATGGACGGGTAAAATCATCATCATTAAAGCCCACCGCACGCATCATGGAACGTGCCGGCGCATTTTCGATGCCCTCATAAACTGGTGCTGAATGCTCGCGTATATTTTCTTTGCTCATGAAAACTCACTCCGTGGCTTAGGCGATGGCCATAGCTATGATCGCATCATCTGTATTTTTTAATTGTGATCATTCTATAGAAGCCTCTGTATTTCTTAAAGCTGCAAAGGCCTTTATCTCTCGAATAATCCCGAAAACTTGCATGAATAATTTTTTATTTTTATATAAAATAAAATTATCAATAAATAGTTTTAAATAAATTTTTGTTCATGTATAGCAGTCAGTTTGTTCAGGTTACAGCCGGATACGCATCGCTTTTAGGCCTCTAGCCGATTATGCCTTATACTTGAAACAAGTTTATAGCGGATTGCACTTGTGAGAATCATTTTTGCCGGCACCCCTGAATTTGCCGCAGTAGCTTTAAATGCATTATTAAAAACACCTCATGACATTGTGGCGGTTTATACCCAGCCAGACCGCAAGGCAGGTCGCGGCCAGAAATTGACTGCCTCAGCGGTAAAACAGCTGGCACTTGCACATGATCTGCCCGTTTTTCAGCCTCTGCATTTTAAAAGCAGTACTGAAGAAGGGCTGGCCGCACAGCAGCAGCTGGCCGCACTTAATGCAGATGTAATGGTGGTGGCGGCTTATGGTCTAATTTTGCCACAAGCTGTTTTAGATACTCCTAAATATGGCTGCCTGAATATTCACGGTTCGCTGCTGCCACGCTGGCGTGGTGCTGCCCCTATTCAGCGCGCTATCGCTACAGGCGATCAGGTTACTGGTGTCACTATTATGAAAATGGCTGCCGGGCTGGATACAGGCGATATGATGCTTAAAACGCTATGTCCGATTCTGGCCAGTGATACCTCGGCAACCTTGCATGATAAACTCGCAGTACAAGGCGCTGAAGCCATCTGTACAGTGCTCGAATCTGAGCAGACCCTGCAACAGGCACTTGCTGACAGTGAAGTCCAGAATGACAGCTTGGCTGTGTATGCTCATAAGCTGAGCAAGGCTGAAGCAGAAATTGATTGGACTCAGGATGCAGTAGCTCTGGACCGCAATATCCGGGCGTTTAATCCGTGGCCGGTAGCATTTTGTCAACTTGATGACAATATTGCGCTGCGTGTCTGGGAATCACGGCTTTCAGACCAGCCAGATACTGCGGCCCAGCCAGGTGAGATTGTTGCGATCGATAAAAAAGGGGTTCATATAAAGTGCGGTCAGCACACTGTACTTTGCTTGACCAGCCTGCAATGGCCAGGCGGTAAACCGCTGAATGCTGTACAAATTAATCAAACCCAGAAACTGAAGGTTGGGCAAATCCTACAATGAGTTATATTCCCTCTCCCGGTCCAGACCTGAATTTACGTGCACAAGTGGTGCATAGTCTGCTGGCAGTACAACAGGGCCAGTCTCTGTCACTGATCCTGAACCAGCAGCTAAACCAGGTGGCCGACCGTGACCGAGCCTTGTTCCATGAGTTGTTACTAGGTACTTTACGCCAATGGTTCGCCCTCAAGTCACTGGCCCTGCCATTGCTGACCAAGCCCCTGAATAATCCTGTAGTCGAAACCTGCCTGTATTTAGGGTTGTATCAGGTACTTTGCACCCGTATTGCGCCACATGCTGCAATTTCGGAAACGGTCACTGCAACCAAACAGCTGGGCTTTCATCCGCTCAGTGGCGTGGTTAATGCCATTTTAAGACGGGCCACACGGGAAACCGAGCAATTTCAGCACACCCTGAACCAGGCGCATGGTCTGCCAAGCTGGCTGTTTAAACGACTGAATAAAGACTGGCCCGAGCAGATCCAGTCACTCAGCCAGAACCTCAAGCAATCAGCCCCACTGACCCTAAGAGTAAACCAGCGTAAAATCAGTCGTGAAGCCTATCTGGAACAACTGCATAATATACAGATTCAGGCCCATGCCTGCGTTGTATCAGAGGTAGGGATTGTACTGGACCAGAGTATGCCTATACGTGAACTACCAGGTTATGACGAGGGCTGGTTTTCAGTACAGGATGAACATGCCCAGCTAAGTACCAGCCTTTTGCCCAATTTGAATACTAAAACGGTTATTGATGCCTGTGCAGCGCCTGGCGGGAAAACGGCGCATCTTCTAGAAAAGTACCAACCTGCGCTACTGGTTGCATTAGATCAGGACCCACAGCGTTTAAAACGAATTACAGAGAATCTGCAACGGCTTGACCTTGAAGCTGGTCATGTTCAGATTGAAGCAGGCGATGCAACACGCTGGCAGCCTGAACAGCCAGTAGACTGTATTATTTTAGATGCGCCCTGTTCGGCTATTGGGGTTCTGCGCCGGCATCCCGACATCCGGCTGTTGCGTCAGCCCTCAGACATTGCCCAGACTGTCGATCTGCAAAAACGGATTTTGCATCATATGTGGCAACAGCTTAATGTTGGCGGAACTTTGCTTTATATCACCTGCTCGATTTTAAAAGTTGAAAATGAGCAGCAAATGACCCAGTTCTTTATTGAACACAAAGATGCTGTAGAAGACAAGATCCAGGCAGATTGGGGGATTGAGCAGCTCTATGGCCGCCAGCTGCTGCCAGAACCTGGACATGGCGATGGCTTTTATTACTGTAGAATTAAGAAAGTGGCAATTTAAGCCACTTTTTTATTCAGCCACTCTTAACTAATAAATCTGAACAGTACCAGACTTGAAGCCAAAATCGCCATGCCGGATACCAGTCCATATACGGTTTCATGGCCTTGGCTATAACGTTTGGCTGTAGGCAGCAGCTCGTCTAAGGCCAGATAAACCATCACACCACCAATAATTCCAAAGACAATGCCATAAATTGCATCACTCATGAAAGGCTGCAAAATAAAATAGCCAAGTGCTGCACCTACAGGTTCAGCAAGACCGGAAACAAAGCTTGCACCTAAAGCAAGTTTTTTATTCTGAGTGGCTATATAGACGGGTAAAGCAATGGCTACCCCTTCAGGAATATTATGAATAGCAATTGCAACTGCAAGTGGTGCTCCCAAGGTCGGACTTTCCAGTGTGGCAAAAAAAGTTGCCAAACCTTCGGGCAGATTATGGGCAGTAATAGCAAACAGGGTCAGCAGTCCCGTCCGCATCAGCTGCTGCTGATCCAGTCCATGCTCTGTACCTTTTTCTACACTTTCATGCGGGTTAGGAATGAAGTGATCAAGTAGTAATACCAGAATAATACCCAGCAGCAATGAAAAAGTTCCCAAGGCATAACCGGTTTTAGGGTCAAAAGCACCAGAGAAAGAAGCAATAGATTTATTAAGAATTTCAGTAAGCGAAACGTAAACCATCGCACCGGCTGAAAAGGCCAGACCGAATGATAAAAACCGGAAGCTGGGCTGCCTAAAAAACAGGACCAGCGCTCCGCCAATCACTGTGGCCAGTCCGGCCAATAAAGTGACCAGAAAAGCTGTCAGGACTTCTTGCTGCATGAAGTTATCCATGGTTTGTCCCTTAAAAGTAAAAAGTCATTATCTACAAGAGATAATGACTTTTTTTATAGGCTTTCAGTATTGAAGCAATGTATTTTTATTTAGAGTCTATGTTGGTCATTAATATCGATCTCTTCAGGATGTCGCATCAAGTGAAGAATAGATAAAATTAGACCACCCCATAGAAAGACAATGGAAATGACCAGCATAATAATTGCAGATGTATTCATATCACCTCCTAACGCTGACTGAGCTTAGTAAACAGCAATGCGCCTAGCGCACAGAAAATAATACTGCCCCAGCCAAACCAGACCTGAAGGCTTAAGGAGTAATCACCATAGCCTTTTTGCAGTAAGGCATTTAAAGTCAGTGCCAAAGTTGACAGCAGTACCACTGGAGTAACTACAGTTAGTGTAAGTTCCCAAGTACGGCCCAGTTTAACTGTAGAAATCGAGTTGATGTGAATTTCTAGTTCAGTCATCAGTACACGTTTGAACCAGGAAACGATAATAATTGAAACTAAAGCACCCGACACAATTCCAAGGTTATTAATAAAGTGGTCAATAATATCGACCAGCTTGATGGCATTGACACTTGAGAACAGGAAAATAGATACCGCACCTGTACTGAAACCAATCACACTTACAGCTTTCTTGCGGCTCCAGTTTAACTTGTCCTGCATGGCAGCAATTGGCACTTCCAGAATACTGACCATTGAAGTTACACCAGCTACAAACAGTGAACCAAAGAACAGAATACCAAACAGATCAGCCCCGGCTCCCAGACTTGAAATCAGTTTAGGAAATGCAATAAAGGCCAGTCCGATCCCGCCACTTACTACTTCCTGTACGCTAGTACCGGCCGAGTGAGCCATAAAGCCCAGTGCAGCAAATACCCCAATACCAGCTAGAAGCTCAAATGACGAATTGGCAAAACCGACAATAAGACCCGAACCCGTTAAATTGGTTTTTGGCTTTAGATAGGAGGCGTAGGTCACCATAATACCGAAGCCAACAGACAAAGAAAAAAAGATATGACCATAAGCTGCCAGCCAGACCTTATAATCCATCATGGCTTTCCAGTTCGGGGTAAAGAAGGCATTTAAACCATCAGCTGCACCAGGTAAGCGCAATGCCTGAATCACCAGAATAGTAAATAGCACTACCAGTAAAGGCATAAAGATACGGTTAGAAAGCTCAACTCCTTTTTTTACGCCTCCATAGAGAATAGCCAAAACCAGCGCCCAGACACCCACCAGAGGCCAAAAAAGATGGCTAACAAAAGACATATCAAAATTGCTGGCTTCCGAAGTTCTCAGGAAGGTTTTGAAGAAGAAAGCCTCCGGGTCATTCCCCCATATTTGTCCCATAGAGAAAAATATATAACTACCCGCCCAGGTGAGCACTCCAGCATAGTACAAAGCAATAATGATACATACACACACCTGCCACCAGCCCAGTGATTCAGCAGGTTTAAATAGTTTTTTATAAGCCTTAGGCGGTGCACCATTGCTTCGGTGCCCGACGGCATAGTCCAGAAATAGCAGAGGTAATCCTGCTGTTAATAGAGCAATAAGATAGGGAATTAAAAATGCACCACCGCCATTTTCATAGGCAACATAGGGAAAGCGCCAAATATTTCCCAACCCCACGGCTGAACCGATGGCCGCAATAATAAAACCTGATCGCGCGGACCAATTTTCACGAGTATCTGTCATAAAACACCTAAATCTTAGGTTTCTTTTAATGCTGCTTTTTTTTGGGATAATAACGCAAGCAAAAAAAGTATCCTGAATAAATCTTCCTTGTTTGAACTTAGGTCAGCCTTTTGAGCTGTATGTCTAATTCACAAACCTGCAAAGTCAGAAAGACCTGCTTAAAGCCGAATCTGAAGTTTTGCTTTTTTATGAAGAAACAATACCTGTTTTTGTTTTACTTTGCTGTAATTTCTACAGTCACCTTTTAAATCTTTCGTCTATTCATCCTTCACTTGTTTTAATTTCAATTATTTAGAAAAATAATTTATAAAGTACAGTCTTATATAGTCCTAAAAATTATAAAAATCTTATTAAAAATTTTCTGTTTTATCCAATATAACCCAATATTTTTCTCTTGCTGACTCTACATTTAAATATAAGTCATCAAATAAAGTTTGCTATATGATGCGCTCTATTACCCGTAGAAATAGTAAAAAAACACCTTTTTACTGCTCCGGTTTTTTAATTTGCTTTTTCATCATTATAAAAGAGACCTTATGAAGTTTTTTCAATATTCAGGTATTGCATTAATGGTCAGCCTAGCCCAGCTTAGCCATGCAGATATCATTGGTGCAAAAGCCGGTATAGATTACTGGTTCTATGATGGCCAGCTCAACCGCAACCAACAGAACCTTAATGATCAGGACCTTGACCAAAAAGGTAGCCCTCAGCTGTCGCTTTCTATTGAACATCCTGTACCGTTGATACCGAATGCCAAACTTAAATATGTTAATTTAAACAGTCAGACAGAAAATGAGCTTGCCGGTGTACCATTACATGAAGTAGATCTAGATCAGACTGATGCTATTTTATATTACGAGATACTCGACAATATTATCAGTGCTGATGTCGGTGTGGGAGCACGTTTTCTTGATGGTAAAATTTCTTCTGTAGGGCTAAATACCCTCGACATTGATGAGACCTACCCGGTACTTTATGGTCTGGTGCAGGCCAAACTTCCCTTTACTGGTCTAAGTGCTCAGGCAGAAGGTATTTATACTAACGTTAATGATGCCAAAATAACTGATCTACAAGCTGAAATAAAATATAACGTAATTGACAGTCTGCTCGTTGATTTAGGTGCAAAAGTTGGCTACCGTAGTTTGAGTATCGACCTGGATGACTATGAAGATAATGATCTGAAATTCGAGTTCAAAGGTCCATATCTAGGATTAGAAGTACATTTTTAACAAGAACATCCAGACGGCCAGCCAATAAAACTTCATTACTGGTCGTCATCACCTATGCATACTGAGTAAGCAATGAAAATCTTCTATTGCCAACAATGCCAGAACCAAGTTTTCTTTAATAATATCTACTGCGAAAAGTGCCAAGCCGCTCTAGGCTATATTGTCGAAAAGAAAATAATGGGTACTTTCAAGCCAGTTAATGACCAGCTTTGGCAACATGCGGATCCCAAGGATTCCAAGCCAGACTATAAACCCTGTTATAACTACGTTCACCACCAGGTCTGCAACTGGATGATTCCGGTAGATGACCCGAATATGTATTGTCCTTCGTGTCAGTTAACCCATAAGATTCCGGATCTATCCATTCCTGAAAATAAACAGTATTGGGGAGCATTAGAACAGGCCAAACGCAGATTTTTATATCTAACCCAGCAGATGAATATCTTGCCGCGTCCAAAAACAGATGATCATGACCGTTATGGCCTGCGTTTCAATTTCCTGATGCCCCTTCCGCATGAGTCTGTGATGACTGGCCATGCTGATGGTGTGATTACCTTAAATGCTTCAGAAGCGGATGTAGTGCATCGTGAACGGACACGGCTTAACATGGGTGAAAATTATCGCACCCTGCTCGGCCATTTCCGTCACGAAAGCGGCCATTATTATTTTGATCTGCTGACCCATACTTATCCAGAATGGCTGGAAGAATTTCGCCAGCTGTTCGGTGATGAAAGACAGGACTACGCCAAGGCCTTAGAGCATCATTATGAACAGGGTGCACCAGAGAACTGGAGTGAGAGCTATATTAGCCAATATGCCTCTGCACATCCTTGGGAAGATTGGGCGGAAACCTGGGCGCATTACCTACATATGATGGATACGCTCGATACCGCATATCATGCTGGTCTAAGGTTAGAGCCTAACCGTCCATCTGACCCTGCCATGAAGTTTAAAGAATCTCCTATTGGCTCACAGGACTTTGAACAGACCCTAATTAACTGGTTTGCTTTGAGCTATAGCTTAAATGCACTTAATCGCAGTATGGGGCTTGAAGACGCTTATCCGTTTACCTTATCCGATACAGTACTGGATAAACTCCGTTTCATAAATAATGGATTACTCAAAGTAGCATTACAGCCAGAAGTACGGGAAGCCTGAATCATTGAAATTGGACAATGATTATTACTTAAATTAGACAATTTAATGCTGAATAAAACATAGTATTTAAAAAGCCCTGCTTTTAGTAGGGCTTTTTAAATGAGTCGTAAAAATGAATGTAAATAAATTTGAAACTGTATCTGTTTTATACAAAGCTGCTTAAGAACTGCTATAGGGGGTTCTATAAAACTCGACTAATCTAAAGAAATATAAAACCAGTAAGGAGTTCAGGAACATGGCAAAAAAAGCATTAATTATTACTTCAAATGCCGGTGTAGAACATGACGAGCTGATTAAACCGCTTGAATTTTTGAAGAGTAAAGGCATTGAAGCAATTCATGCTGCCGAAAAAAATGAAGAAGTACAGACCATGAAAGGTGATAAAGAACCTGGACCAGCCTACACACCTGACAGTACTTTTGAAAAGGTCGATCCGACCGATTATGACATCCTGATTGTACCAGGCGGTACGGTAAATGCTGATACCCTGCGCATTAACGAACAGGTGCAACAACTCATTCAGCATTTTACAGATAACGGTAAACCGATTGCCATGATCTGTCATGCACCTTGGACATTAATTAATGCCGGGCGAATTGAAGGTAAAACCGTTACTGGTTATCAAAGCCTGGAACTGGACCTGAAAAATGCAGGTGGATTATGGAAAGATGAAGCGGTGGCCTATTGCAAGGCCCATGGGTGGATTTTAATTACTTCACGTAATCCAGGAGACCTGCCTGAATTTAATGAAGCAATTTTAAAAGAACTAGAAGCCGCTTAAACCGGGCTGTCAGCCATTGCCAGTATTGCTATGGCTAACTCTTTTTCTTTTACACCTCACGCATAAAAAAAGCCCCCTCAATGAGGGGGCTTTTTGGAATAATGAGCTGGCGATGACTTACTCTCACATGGGTAACCCCACACTACCATCAGCGCTAAGAGGTTTCACTTCTGAGTTCGGGAAGGGATCAGGTGGTTCACTCTTGCTATGGTCGCCAGCACAACTGTTGATGGACTTGTTCGGGTCTGATTTAACTGCGGTGCAGTATGTGCCGTACTTTGGTCCAAATGAGTTATTAACAGCGGGCAGATCTGGGTCTGAATTGTATGTTCCAGCATTAGGCTGAATCAAGGGATATTGCATATTTATGAATCGATTGATGCTTTGTATACAACTGTTTGGGTGTTGTATAGTCAAGCCTCACGAGCAATTAGTATTGGTCAGCTTCACAT
>NZ_JFCC01000024.1:0-42994 GCF_000582925.1 Acinetobacter sp. 1294596
GGAGAGTTTCCAACTGAAGAAACGGTGGATGCTGATCTGATCAATGCGGGTAAGCAGACCGTAACAGCCCGGCCCGGCGCTGCATTTTTCTCAAGTGCCGAGTCCTTTGCCATGATTCGTGGTGGACACGTCAATATTGCGATTTTAGGGGCAATGGAAGTTTCCGAACAGGGAGATCTGGCCAACTGGATGATTCCGGGCAAGAAAGTTAAGGGCATGGGCGGAGCCATGGATCTGGTTGCAGGTGTACAAAAAGTCGTAGTGCTGATGGAGCACTGTGCGAAAGATGGAACACCAAAAATTGTAAAACAGTGTAGCCTGCCACTTACAGGTAAAGGTGTAGTCCACCGGATTATTACAGATTTAGGGGTAATGGATGTCACCGAACAGGGAATCGAGCTGATTGAACTGGCTGAACAGGTAAGTTTTGAAGATATTCAGGCTGTAACCGGAGTCAGGCTCATCAATACAATTTCTACAGAACTGGCAGATTAAAATATTTAAATACAAATTTTAAAGTGGTTGTAAACAGCCACTTTAATAAGCTTTGGGAACTAAAAAATTTAATTCAATTAGGATATAAATTTAAAGTGAATAATTAACTATTAAGGACGTGTTAAACTTTGTAAAAAAAAATTAAGAGTGTATCTATAATATATTTTTTTTATATTACATATAAGAAAGGAATCCAAATAATAAGAATTATTCTCTTTTAAATCAATCTATAAAATTGCCTATAATTTCTACAAAATATAAAAATTATCTCCAGTCAGCTAATTTTATAAATAAATTAAATACTTATAAAAGTTTTTATTTAGCCTGCATTTATACTGACAATGTTTACATAAGTTCTCGAATTAGTTGCATTTTTCAATATACAGTTTGCTAAGCATATTGCAAACTGATCATGAGCTTATCAATGACCCTTTTATTTCACTCCAGAGATCTCAAGGTCATTGTTCTCCTCAGCTGGGATAAGAAAGTCAGATAATGGCTTTCTTAGCTCCCATTTAGGGCCCCTTCACTCTCGCTCCCAACCAGGGGCTCTTTTTTTACCTATTAGTTTTGATAGCAGCCGTATCATTAAGCGCAGTAAGATTTTTCTGGTCGTCTCTCTGCTGATTGTTATATTTAGTCTCAATAGCCAATTCAATCATTTCCAGTTTTTCCAAGGTAGCCTCCCGACCAGCTTGCATGCTGGCTTCACGCCCACGCACATCAAAAATATGGGCTTTTTCATGTAAGTCAGGCTGGATCACTATATCAGCATACTTCAACTCTTCATTAGCTAGCCGGTTCTGCATGATGTTAATATTCTGATTAAACAGCCCCCAGACATTTGAAGTTTCGGTATGAGTAGGCTGTGCCAGAATATCAACTGCAATAATAATATCAGCGCCCAGATCACGTGCCACCTCAACCGGTACCGGACTGGTCAGTCCCCCATCAACATATTCTTTATCACCAATACGGGTAGGAATAAACATGCTCGGAATAGATGCCGATGCGCGTACTGCCTGTCCGGTATTTCCATAGTTAAATACAGTACGGGCACCCTCTTTGAGTTCAGTGGCTACTGCATAAAAAGGTATTTTCATTTTTTCCAGCGGCATGTTATCAACCTGCTGATTAATATAGTCTTCAACTTTCTTGCCATCAAAAAAGCCTTTCATATCCAGGGTAATATCGCGTACATCAGTGGCTTTCATATTAAGAGCAATACTCCGCAGCTCTTTTGCAGATTTTCCACTGGCATATATAGAACCTACAATACTGCCCGCACTGGTTCCCACAATAAAATCTGGACGGATTCCCTGCTGCTCCAGAACCTCAATTACCCCTATGTGCGCATAGCCCCGGGCACCGCCGCTACCCAAGACCAAAGCCACAACTGGCCGCTGCTCTAGTGTTTTAATCTGAGCAAAAGGAACCTTTTCAAACTGTGCCCGTGCATCAGTGACCATCTGTGCAGCCTGTGGCTCAGATGTTTTAAAATGTTGGCAGCCGGTCAGGCCGACCAGACTCATCCAGAGTAAGCAGAATGTGAGCTGTTTCATGGGCACTTGAGAGATCTGAGTTATTTTTCTGAAAAAGGAATTGTAGAAGTACATTTCAGAAATTGCTGTATAAAATTTATTTAAATTGTCATGATTGGACTTTAAACTCAAGCCATTTGTGAGAAGAATATCGATCATGAATTTATCTGTTCAGTATCTCACTATTTTTCTTATTTTTTTAAAACTGGGTTGTACCTCATTTGGAGGACCAGCTGCACACCTGGTCTTTTTTCACCGCACCTTTGTTGAAAAATATTGCTGGCTGACTAGCGATGAATATACGCAACTGGTCGCATTAGCCCAGCTTCTTCCCGGCCCTACCAGCAGTCAGGTTGGACTCGGTATCGGTTACTTACAAAGGGGTTATGGGGGCGCTCTTCTGGCTTGGCTTGGTTTCACCTTACCCTCTATAATTTTAATGCTGGGCTGTGCACTACTGAGCGTTTCCCTGTCTTCCTGGCTTTCTTCATCAGTTTTTCATACAGTACAACTTATCGTACTGGCCGTCGTAATTTTTGCTTTCTGGCAAATGTTAAAAAACTTCTGCAGTACGGTCTGGCAATTTATTCTGATGCTGACTTCAGCACTTATTATTTATGTTATACCGCTAGCCATGAACCAGCTGCTGGTGATTATCTTGGGTGGCGTGGCAGGATTATACTGCGTTCATACAGCGAAACTTGCTGCACCAATAGTTGTAAAAGATCAGCCAGAAATACAAAAAAATGTCTCTACACCCTTTCGTGCCTATTATTGGCTGTTGATATTTGTTGGCCTGTTTATATTACTTTTTATCATGCAATGGTGGGCACCTTCTTTTGCTGTACAAATATTTGAAAGTTTTTACCGTTCAGGCTCACTGGTATTTGGCGGAGGACATATTGTGCTTCCTCTCTTATATCAGGAATTGGTAACGTCCAGACTAATTGAAGAATCAAATTTTGAACTAGGTTATGCCTTTGCACAGCTTGTACCTGGGCCTTTATTTACTTTTGCTTCTTACTTGGGTGCATTTTTACCGGTTACTTCTTCCCCATTAATTAATGCAGCGATTGCTACAGCCGCCATTTTCCTTCCTTCATTTTTACTGATTTTTGGAACGCTGCCTTACTGGTCTATCTTATTAAGGCAGACAAAAATTCAGGCTGCGGTTTATGGAATCAATGCCGCAGTAGTCGGTTTACTGCTGGCAATGGTAGTGCAGCTCGGACAAAAAGGTATCCAGCACTGGAGTGATATAATTTTTGTTGGACTTGTTATTGCTTTACTGAACAGTAAAATTCCGGTTCTATTGAGTTTACCACTCTCATGTTTAGGCTATTTTTTATTTTCACTTTATTTCTGATCATAAAAAAGCTCCTCGCAAGGAGCTTTAAACAAGTTCTACCAAATATCTGAATCAACTTTCTTCTTGAGTTCCGGATACTTATCTATTTTAAATTCCGGCTCCTTAATGCCTTTTTTAAGCTGAGAGCTATAATCTTTCAATAACATTCGCAAGAAAGGCGTCAGGAGTAAAATAGCAAACAGGTTAATTGTTGCCATTAAGCCCATGGATAGATCCGCCATTGACCAGACCAGTGGTACGCTGGTAATCGCGCCAAAATATACCATTGCCAGTACCAGAAGACGAAATACAAACATGACTTTTGGCTGATTATTGATAAATTGAACGTTACTCTCAGCATAGGCGTAATTCCCGATAATAGAAGAGTAAGCAAACAAGAATAAAATCAGGGCCAGAAAATCATCACCCCAGCTACCGATCTGACTGACAATGCCATCTGGGTGAGCGTAACGCCCTCAAAACCTGCTTCATGATACAGACCGGAAGCCAGAATGATAATCGCAGTACATGAACACACTACAAAGGTATCTACAAATACTCCAAGCATCTGTACTAGCCCTTGGTCTACCGGATGTTTTACATCTGAAGCAGCTGCAGCATTCGGTGCAGACCCCATGCCGGCTTCATTTGAAAACAGGCCACGTTTAATACCTTGCATCATAGCCATCGATACCATTGCACCAAAAAAACCACCCGCAGCAGCATCAAACTTAAAGGCTTCAGTAAAGATCAGTTTGAATATATCTGGAAGAATACTGAAATTTATTATGGCAATATAAAGTGCAACTGCCAGATAGAGCACAGCCATTAATGGCACCATACGCTCTGCCACGACCGCAATACGCTTGATTCCACCAAAAATAATTGCTGCGGTCATAATGACCAGTACTACGCCAACCCAAGAAACTTCAAAACCCAGTCCACCCAGATCAAGCATAACATTTGCACGGTCCCAGCCCCAGGCATGAGCAGTTGCATCTACAATCGAGTTAGCCTGTACTGCATTAAATACAAAGCCATAAGCTAAAATAAGAGAGAGTGCGAATACAACGCCTAACCATTTCTGCTTTAAACCTTGGGTAATGTAATAAGCTGGCCCGCCACGGAATTGCTGGTTCTGATAATCACGTACTTTAAATAGCTGTGCCAGTGAGGACTCAACAAATGCTGAACTCATCCCCAGAAATGCAGTAAACCACATCCAGAATACGGCGCCCGGACCACCAATTGCAATTGCAATTGCGACACCTGCAACGTTCCCTACCCCAACCCGACTCGCCAGACCCGTAACAAAAGCCTGAAACGGGGTAATACCATGCTGATCTTCACCTTCTTTACGGCTGCCCTTCATTACACGGATACTGTGTAAGAACAGGCGAATCTGAACTGCGCCGGTTAAAAGTGTATAAAACACTCCAACCACCACCAGAAAGACCACCAGAAAATCCCATAAAGGATCATTAAAGAAACTTACCCAAGCCATTAAACGGGTATTTAGTTGTTCATCCATACAATCTCTTGCTACTCAAATTTGTAAAATATCGCCGACTTCAACCTCAATAAAAAAGCCCCGTATGAGGGGGACTTTTTTATGAATGCCTGTTAAGCAAAGAATTTTAGAATCAGCTGAATCACGGTTGCGTTGATCAGGTCAACAAAGAAAGCGCCACATAATGGTACGATCAAAAAGGCTTTATGTGATGGACCATACATATTGGTAATCGCCTGCATGTTTGCAACCGCTGTTGGGGTTGCGCCCATACCAAAACCACAGTGGCCAGCAGCCAGTACTGCGGCATCATAATTTTTGCCCATTACCCGGAAAGTAATGAAAGCTGCATACAATGCCATAGTTAAAGTCTGTGCGCCTAAAATCACTACCAGTGGACCTGCCAGATCAGCCAGTTGCCACAGTTTTAAAGACAGTAATGCCATAGCCAGATAAAGTGACAGTGAAGAATTACCAAAGACATCAATTGCACGATCAAAGATATCAACTTTGAATATACTTTCTAGAACGTTACGCAGAACTACCCCACCGCCCAAAGCCCATACAAAGGTTGGTAGTTCAAACCAGGTACCTTTACTGTAACCCGTCATAAACTCGGCAAAGGCCAGACAGGCAGCGAACATGCCCAAGGTCGTAATCGCATTGTCAGCAGTAATCAGGCGTACCTGATGCGGATTTTCAAAAGGTGCAAGCTCGGGAAAATCGGGTGCAGGATGTGTATCCCGATCATTAATCTGACGCACGGTGCGTGGCTGAGACAGGTTGTATCGGTTAATTAAAAGTTTAGCCAATGGGCCGCCAATAATACCGCCAATAATCAGACCGAATGTTGCACTGGCCATCCCCAGAGCAAGTGCGCCTTGAATACCGTGTTCAACTTCCAGGATTTCGCCCCAGGCACCCGCTGTACCATGCCCACCGGTCAGAGTAATTGAACCTGCTATCAGACCGATCAGCGGATCAACTCCCAGCAAACTGGCCAGACTCATACCGACTGCGTTTTGTACTACAATAAATGAAGCAACACAGATCAGGAATACCACCAAACCGATACCACCTTCTTTTAGCTTCATAAAGTTGGCACTTAGGCCAATGGAAGCAAAGAAAATCAGCATGAAACTGGTCTGTAACTCACTGCTAAAAGTAATACTGTAACCCCAGAGGGAATGCACAAGTAACGAGACTACCGCAGCAACCAGACCACCGGCCACAGGTTCGGGAATGTTATAACGACTCAGAAAACCAATCTTGTTTACAAGGAAGCGGCCAAGAAGTAAAACAATTACTGCTGCAATAAGCGTGTAAAACGCATTAAAGGTAAATTCCATAAGAAGATCCATCAAATATGGCTAATGTCTTTCTTCATACTTTATTTTATATAAAATGCCGATTTTATAATCTATAGGCAACTTTACTTCAAATAAATTAAAGCATGCTGTAATCACAAGAATGTATCGCGTCTTTAAGTTAAGGATACATGAACTGTTCTATCTAAGAACGGAAAGTATCAAAACTCGACTGTATTACATCTTGTCTTATATTGAAGAAACATGGCCTTTGCATTTGGACCCCCATCCGGGATGCAAAACACAGCAACTTTAATGTATGGGTAAATACATGTTGAAACTGCTGAACAGGCTTAATACTGAGAGATAAACTCATTATAAGCTCCAAACTGTTGAATGAGTTCTTCTATAGAATACTACCTAGAAGTTGACTCGATGGAAGTTAAATTATCTTGGGTGTACAGATTAAAAAATTTGCTGATTATGCAGTTTTTTTTAAGGGATGTCTTGGGGGGATTGCAAATTTATCTACGACCTTAGTCTGACCTTTTTACTTCATTTTTATTGGAATTAGTCGAAAATATAAGAAAAATTCTTATTTGAATATAAAAAAACTGAGACATGTGCCTCAGTTTTTATTTTATTTACAATGATTTAGAAATCGTATTTAGCCATCATGCCAATGCGATTATCTTTACCTTTGTCACCGGCAGCAGTTTCACGCTCACCATACACATATTCAGCACCAAAAGTGATTGGTTTAACCGGATTAAACATTACGTTTAACCAGCCTTGTTGTAGCTGATCATTTTGCGAGCCAGTTGCATCATCATAGAATATTGCGCCGTAGCCCAAGGTACTACGCCACTGCGGTGTGAACTTGTAGGTCGCGCCTAAAGACACAGCATTAAATTCATTCAGCTCAATACCATCGCCCTCAGGGGTATAACGGTTTTCTGTGTAAAGCAGGAACTTGTCATCACCCTTAACATGAGAATAATCAGCATTTAAGGTTAATTGGTCAGTTGGTTTAAAGTTGGCACCCACTGCCAGACCCCAGCCTAATTCTGTTTCATCGAAATAAGGCGCTGTGCTATTTAAAGCTCTCGCGCGCACTTCCTGTAACAGCGCACGACCAGTTACTACGCCTGCACCATCAGCAAATTTATGGTTAATTTTAGCAGTAGCTGCTGGCAGGCGGTTATCATCATTACCTTTTTCCAGACCCAGGAAGTAGCGGGTATTGGCATCTAGAGTATGGCTATAACGTACCATTGGAGTACGGTAGGTTCCGATACCCAGCGGTGCATTAAAGTCGAGCATTTCTGGTGTAGTTTCAGAAGAAAGGAATGATGAAGTAGTCTGACCAAACAACCAGTCATTATAAGTCAGGTAGGCATGACGAATACGTACTGTGTCATTGCTGCTTCCACCACGGAAATCGACTTCAACTTTACCCCCAATATCTGCACCCTGGATTGGAGTTTTAAAATCCACTCCGATACGTGTAGTAGTCGCAGTTGCATCAAACCGATCTTCAGTGGCTTCCTTATCTGACGCA
The DNA here is from genome assembly GCF_000582925.1 of Acinetobacter sp. 1294596. Taxonomy (NCBI): domain Bacteria; kingdom Pseudomonadati; phylum Pseudomonadota; class Gammaproteobacteria; order Moraxellales; family Moraxellaceae; genus Acinetobacter; species Acinetobacter sp. 1294596. The sequence goes on from NZ_JFCC01000024.1 coordinate 7,763, forward strand.
TTATCCAGAGTTACTGTATTAATGCGGTTAAAGATCCCTCTTCCACCTTCAAACTGATAAGCTGCATCACCACGGACAAAACCATAAAGCTTAACTTCCGCACCATTTGCTGTGCGGGCTGTTAAACCGGTTGCAGGCGTAGCAGGTGCCGGCGGGCTGGCATTATTTCCAGACTGCTGAGATAAAGGTACAACTTGAGGTGTAGCTTGCAGTGCTGAAGAACTTGCTACAGTATTTTGCCCCTGATTGGAAGCTTGAGGTAAATGCTGGTGAATCAATGCCTTAAGTTCTTTAACCTCAGCACGAAGCTGTTGAAGTTCTTGTTGTTCTGTCATGGCATGTGCCGAGTTCATCATCAGTGCAGCAACTGCAACCGCGAGTCCCTGTGGCAGAAAAGCTTTTCGGCTAGATACTTTGCTCATCCTAATCTCCAGAAATATTATTATGTCCGCATCCGTGCAAGGTTGGCCAGGTCAGCCTGCAAGTTCAATTATGCTATTCCTTAAGTACTGCCAAACTCTTTTAAAAGTACTGCACTTAAATGCTTACAAAAATTAAAATAAAAACGCTAAAATTCCGTTGTTAGTAACATAATGTGTATTACTTAGGGCTAATGTAACAAGTTCTCTTTGTTATTAAAATCAGTTTTAACGTCTATCTTTAAATTTACGATCGTTTTTTGTGATATAAAACACAAATACCTTATTATTCTTAAGGTTATAAACCGGTATATAAAGCTATTATTTTATTTATAAGACTATTGTATATAGTAGAAGTAACTATAAATCAGCCTGAACCCGGTATTTTTATGAACCCTGAGCAAGTTCGCCATGTCGATGAAGCCATCACTTCCCGTCATTCAGTCCGCGCATTTTTATCCACTCCAGTAGACCCAAAACTGATTCGGGATATTCTTTCAGTAGCCAGCCATGCGCCTTCCGGTACCAACACTCAGCCTTGGAAAGTATATGTTGTTTATGGCCAAAAGCGTGATGCTCTAGTTGAAGCCGTATGTCAGGCCCAGATTGAAAGCAGTCAACATCCAGAACTGGCAGCACAATATAAAGAAACTTTTGCCTATTATCCCTCTACCTGGATTTCCCCTTTTATTGACCGGCGTCGTGAGAATGGCTGGGGACTATATGGTTTGCTAGGCATTCAAAAAGGAGAAAAAGAAAAAATGGCTGAGCAGCAGTTACGTAATTTCAAACTGTTCGATGCACCAGTTGGCCTGTTTTTTACCGTTAATAAAATTATGGGAATCGGGTCGAAGATGGATATTTCCATGATGATTCAGAATGTGATGGTTGCCGCTAAAGCTCGCGGTTTAGATACTTGCCCGCAAGCTGCCTGGAATCATTTTCACCCCCTGGTTTTAGAAATTCTGGGCGCTGCGGAAGATGAAGAACTGGTTTGCGCAGTTGCGCTAGGTTACGCAGACCCAGAAGCACTGGTTAATACGTTTATTACTCCACGCGAACCGGTAGAAAATTTTGCAGTTTTTCTGGATTAAACCACAAGAGATCTTTTATAGATTCCTTTAACTTTAATCCTTAAAGAGCTAGAGAGTTTCTAGTTTTAAATATACTGGCCACACCAATTACGATAAAGAACAGCATTACCAGTGCCATATTTAGCAGGGGGCTCCAGAACAGAAAATTCAGGATTAATCCGCCAACCAGGCCACAGGCAAATTGCATACTCCCCATGATTGCGCTGGCTGTACCGGCACGACTGCCTTGCTCGGCCATCGCCAAGGCCATTGCATTTGGTCCGGTAAAACCAATACCCGATACAGCCAGAAACAGTCCTGACATCACAATAGCAAGTGCAGTATCGTCATACAGTCCTGCACCAAGCAGAATAAAAACACCCATTAACTGGAGAATTCCACCAAGCTTTAAACGCTGTATGATCGACATATTTCGGGCCAAGCGTTTATTAATGGATGAAAATAGGGTAATCCCTACAGCATTAAATCCGAAAGCATAGGCAAAGTGCTGCTGACTTAGATGATATTGATCAATCAGGACGGATGCAGCTGAACTGATATAGCAAAACAGTACTGCGCCAGTAAAACAGCCAATCACCATCGGACCACGGAAACTTTTATCCTGAAAAATTGTTTTATATAAACTGAGCACCTGTCTCGCACTTAACTTTAAACGACGTTCAGGTTGCAGGGTTTCCTTAAAAAATAAAGCGACACAAATACAGCAAATTATCCCAATCAGAGCTAAGGCAACGAAAATAGCATGCCATTCAAAATAGATGAGGAGCAAGGCGCCTAAGGCCGGTGCCATAACAGGCGCGATTCCCATCACAATCATCATACTGGCAAAAGCCTGTGCAGAAGCTTGAACATCCAGCCGGTCACGGATTGCAGCACGGGCAATCACAACACCCACACATCCGCCTAGAGCCTGTAATATTCGGCTGAAAATCAGGCTCCATTCACTGGTAGCAAATGCACATAGCAGACTGGCCACGACGTACAGAAGCAAACCAAAATAGAGAGGTTTTTTCCGTCCAATACGGTCACTGACCGGACCATAAATCAGCTGTCCGACAGCAAGTCCCAAGAAATAGGCTGGCAAGGTATTGGCCACCATTTGTGTACTGACGCCAAATTCCTCTGCCATGCCGGGTAAAGCCGGCAGATACATGTCGATCGAAAGCGGGCCTAAAGCAGTCAGCGAGGCCAGCAGCATCAGCCATGGCAAGCTGTAGTGCGAACGGCTATTATCCTTGGATAGGTCCATAGATGATTGATGAATTTATAAGATTAAAGACAAGCTTACACGCTCCATAGTATGATTTGTCATAGTGATTCGTGAAGTTTCACATTATGCAGTGCCTTTGAATAATTTTTATACAACCTGTTCTTAAAAAGGTGTCGATTGAAAGCTTGGCTTACCCGTGTTCAGCAGGCCACGTATAATACGTCCTTCATGTATAACGTGCGCATGATTATTGCCTTTACTGCAACCGCATTTGTGCCTTATCTGCTGGGTCAGCAACTGGCGACCATTCCTTTAACTTTGGGTGTAGTCGCGGCTGCACTAAGTGATATTGATGACCGTTTTTCAGTCAGGATTATGAATCTAGTCTATACCTATATCGGGTTCTTTATCACGGCTGCTTCTATCCAGTTTCTGTTTCCCTATCCAGTCCTGTTTGCAATCGGGCTGATCATTTCCTGTATTGGCTGGATATTGCTCGGTTCTCTGGGTCGGCGTTATGCAACTATTTCATATGGCTGTCTGGTTATTTCAGTTTACTCAATGTTGGGAGTACACCTGTTTGATCACTGGTATAGCCAGCCTTTGCTCTTGGTCGCAGGCGCAGTCTGGTATGGAGTGATTTCCACCATCAGTTTCCTGCTATTTCCAGTACGTCAGGTACAGGATAAACTTTCCCAATGCTATTCGGCACTGGGTGATTTCCTGTTTGCCAAATCTGCCCTGTTTGATGTTGATATGACACCCGACAGCTATCAGCAAAGTATGATTGACCTATCACTTGAAAACGGCAAGCTTGTGGGTATTTTCAATGAAATGAAAACTGCCCTGCTCACCCGATTAAAAGGTGACCGGGGTCAACGTGATACCCGTCGCAGTCTGCACTATTATTTTGCGGCCCAAGATATTCATGAGCGGGTTGACTCAGCTCATATTGACTATCAGAAACTTGCGAAAATCTTTGAACATAGTGACATCTTGTTTCGTTTTCAGCGCATTCTCACTATTCAGGGCAAGGCCTGTAAAGACTTGGGTGAAAGTATTTTAAAGCGGACGACGTACCAGCATAACCGCCGCTTCAAGCATGCATTTGAAAACCTGCGTATTTCATTAGAGAAGCTGCGGGACGAACAGTATTATGATCAGGTTTGGGTAAATGCACTGTTTGCCTTGTATCGCAACCTAAAATCGATTGATGCCCAGCTGCGTAATGTTGAAACTGAACGTTATGTAGTTGAAAGAAGCAGATACCTTGAAAACCAGCTTAAAGATGATGATTTAAAAGGCTGGGATGATATTGTAATTCGTATCAAGCAGCATCTGACACCAGAATCTGTCCTGTTTCGCCATGCTGTGCGTTTATCAATTGTACTGTTTATAGGGTATGTGTTCGTACAACTCACCAATATTCAATATGGTTACTGGATTTTGCTCACCGCCCTATTTGTAAGCCAGCCCAACTTTAATGCTACCAAGCGCCGCTTACGTTTGCGTATTGTAGGTACACTGGTCGGTATTATTATTGGATATGCCATTTTATATTTTGTACCTTCAATAGAAGGCCAGCTTTGTTTACTGGTATTAAGCGGCGTTCTGTTTTTTGAGCTGCGCAGTAAACAATATGCCCAAGCTACTGCATTCATTACCATCTTAGCCCTTATCAACTTCAACTTGGACGGAATGGGATTTACCGCCGCCTTACCGCGTATGATAGATACCCTAATCGGCTGCGCGCTGGCATGGTTCGGTGTCAGCTTTATCTGGCCTGACTGGAAATTTCGCCGATTGCCACGCAGTATTCAGCGAGCACTCAGTGCACAGTGCGACTATTTAAATGAAGTCGTTCAGCAATATCATGAGGGCCGTAACAATGGTTTAACCTATCGGATTGTTCGCCGTAGCGCGCACAATACCGATGCTGAAATGGCATCTCTCATTTCTACCTTGGCAACTGAACCCGATTTTGATCCGTTACAGAAAAGTCGGGCATTCGAATTTTTATGTCTGAGCCATACCTTTTTAAGTTACATAGCAGCATTAGGTGCTCATCGGGAACAGGTAAAAGACCAAGAGATTCTTAAACTGCTAGATCAGGCTTTAGATGACATACGCGGCGCTCTGTTACGTGATGAGACACCAGACCTGAGTGCCCAGAATATACTTATTGCAACTCGCGAACGTCTCAGACAAAATCATGAAGAAGATCAAAAGTCTCTGATTATTCTGCAACAACTTTCACTAATGCTCAGTATTTTGCAACAGCTCAGTACGCTCAAGCAAAGCCTTAGCAATGAGCAGGATAATGCTGCGACCGAATTGGCTTCCTTGTAATTCAGTCTTAAATTGGCACAATATACTCCCTGAACGGGCAGAATTAATGCTAAACTTTGAAGAGTTTACCATTCATTATTTGCACTATGAACGCGAAAAATACTTATAGCTATACTTTACAGCCGGTCAATTACGAAGTTTCAGAAGCCGAACAGCGTCAGGTTCAGTTGCTGATCTGGCGTAGTACCAACAAGATCGGTATGAAAGCCTGGGCCATTATGGGCGTAATTGTCGTTCTGGCTATTTTGGGGATTATCTTTCTTAAAAACTACTCAACCATTTTCTGCTGGGTAGCTCTGGTTGGTGTAGCGCTTTACCTGCTGGTACGCAAATATGGTCTGGAGTGGTATGTTAAGCGCAAAATGACTGAATTTCCGGTTCAGGAAATCAAGGGAATTCGTTTGGGCGTTCAGCCACATGGCATTGTTATGCGCCAGAAAATGGGTATGCAGGAAGGTGTAGGAACCATCGGCTGGAAAGATGTTTATGAATGGTATGATGCGCCGGACTTTATTCTGATGAATTTTAAAGTAAAAGATCAGCCAGGTGCATATATCCTGCCAAAGCGTATGGACAGCAAGAATTTCTCTTTTGCCGTTATTCGCAAGCATCTCAAAGAAGCTGTGGGTGAACCTAAAACCATCTGAGTATTTTAAAATTCAGAGTTAAAAAACCTTCTGCTTATGGAGGTTTTTTATAAATTACTTAAAATAAATGATAATGAGAATGTCTATTAATCGCAAAATCCATTTTATCTACTTAATTTTTGTTTATAATCGGTGCCATTCTTGGCACATGATAATTTCACTACGCACATGTTTAAAAAAACATTTTTCCAAGTTCACTGGTTTCTGGGGATTACTGCGGGGCTGATTCTCTCGATTATGGGAGTAACGGGAGCAATTTACTCCTATGAACAGCAAATCTTAAAATGGATTAATCAGGACAGTTATGTAGTTCAGGCCGAACAACGTGACAAGCTGACACCTGCCGAGCTGTATCAACATTTCCATCAGCAGTCGCCTGAGCTTAAAATTAACAGTATTACAGTCGACACTGATCCAGCTGCTTCTTCTACAGTCAATATCGAGAAAAAAGGAGAGCGCCGCGGTTATAACATGATGGTAAACCCCTATACCGCAGAAGTTCTACCTGAAATTCAAGGACGCAAGTTTTTCCAGTTTATTCAGCAGCTGCACCGTAATCTAACAGTAGGCCCGGTCGGCAAACAGATTACCGGTGCCTGTACATTAATGCTGATTTTCTTTGTGCTAAGCGGACTCTATTTGCGCTGGCCCAAAAAACATTCATGGCGTCAGTGGTTTTTCATTAAACCCCGCTTAAAGGGACGCAACTTTATCTGGGATTTGCATGCCGTAGTTGGGACTTGGGTAGTGATCTTCTATCTGATTTTGGCCTGTACCGGCTTATTCTGGTCATATGAGTGGTGGCGTAATGGTATGTTTAAGGTACTGGGTGTAGAACGTGAACAGCCTGCTTTACAGGGAGGTAACCAGCCACGAGGGCAAGAAAAAGAATTGCAAGCGTCTACCGGTAGAAGCGGTGGACAGCAGACAGGTGACCGTGAAGCTGATCGTAAGCGTGGTCAGGGCCTTCCTCCCGAACAGGTACAATTGGCACTGACTCAAGCCTGGACAGGCTTTAATACACAAATTGGACGTGAATATTCAAGTCTGACCCTGACATTACCTAAAAAACCGGATGGTAAAATTGAGCTGTCCTTTACAGATGCTGTGCCTCAACATGAGCGCGCCCGCAATAAAGCAGTCTTCGATTATCGGACGTCTCAACTTGAAAATCTTGAGCTTTATGAAGATAAAAAGCTGAATGAAAAAATCATGAGCAGCATGTTACCCGTGCACCGGGGCAGTTTCTTTGGATCGGTTTATCAGTTTTTGGTTATGCTGGCAGCACTGGCCATGCCACTCTTCTTTGTTACAGGCTGGATGCTGTATTTAAAACGCCGCAAGCAGAAAAAACTGACACAGGCTGCACGTAACAGCAGTACTGCTCATTCTATTGATCCGAATGCAAAATCCTGGCTCATTACCTATGCTACTCAAACCGGTATGTCTGAACAGCTGGCGTGGCGTACTGCAACCAGCTTACAAGAAGCCCGACAACCGGTTACTGTCAAACCGATACAGCAGCTGCATGAGGCTGACCTTAAACAGGCAGAGCATGTATTATTTGTAGTGAGTACCTACGGTACTGGTGAAGCTCCAGATCTGGCCACTGGTTTTGTTAAAAAGCTAATGAAGAGTGATCTGGATTTAAGCCACTTGAACTATGCTGTTCTGGCCTTGGGTTCACAGGAATATCCTGACAGTTATTGCAGCTTTGGGCATGAGGTGAATCACTGGTTAAAACGCTCTGGTGCTCATCCCCTATTTGATGTCATTGAAATTAATAATGGCAGTAATGAAGATATTCAGCGTTGGAATCAGGCCCTGGCTCGGGCTACCCGGCTTGATTTAAGCAACATGAATATTGAAAAAGTATTTGACCAGTGGATACTGGATAAGCGCGAGCTGCTTAATCCGGGCAGCTTGGGTCGTCCGGCCTATAATGTCGAGCTGAAAGCCAAGCATGATGTAATCTGGCAGGCGGGCGATATTGCCGAGATACAGCCGGGCAATAGCCAAGCACGTATTCAAGACTTTCTGAACCAGCATCAGCTGGATGGCAATACGCAAGTAAATTCAATAAATATGAGCCTTGCAGAGGCTTTATGGGATCGTGACCTGACCGGAACGGTTGAAGTCTTTAATAGCGTTGATCAGTTACTGGAACAGTTACCTGCCCTGCCTTCACGCGAGTATTCGATTGCCAGTATACCTTCACAGCAGGTTTTGCGTCTGGTGGTACGTCAGTGTGAAGGAGCAGATGGTCTTGGTTTGGGGTCAGGCTGGCTGACCAAGCATGTACCCTTACACTCACCGGTGGCACTACGCATTCGTACCAATGAATCTTTCCATCTGATCGATGATAATCGTCCAATTATCTGTATTGGTAATGGAACAGGTATCGCAGGACTGATGAGCCTGCTGCACAGCCGTGTACGCCAAGACTATACGCAAAACTGGCTGATTTTTGGTGAGCGCCAACGCAACTGTGACTACTTCTATCAGTCTACCCTAGAAGCGTGGCAAACTACAGGTATGTTGCAACGTCTGGATCTGGCCTTTTCACGTGATCAGGAGCAGCGTATTTATGTACACCATATTTTACGTGAACATAGCGAAGAGCTAAAAAGCTGGATTGAACGTGGCGCAGTAATTTATGTCTGCGGCAGTATTAACGGAATGGCAAGCGATGTAGATCAGGCCCTGATCGATATTTTGGGTGAATGCTGTGTGGATGATCTTCGCCAAAATGGCCGCTATCGCCGTGATGTTTATTAAACTTTAGACTAGATGTAAAAAACCGGGCATATAGCCCGGTTTTTATTTACAAGTTTTGAAATTAACGGAAAAGGCCCGTCTGATAATTTGCCTGTCCTACGCCCGTCGAGGCCTGATAAGGATGAGTAAAGTCTTGCAGACCAGCCGCAGCTTCCTCAACATCTTTACCTTCCTTAACCACGAAACTGTCAAAGCCGGAACGTTTCATATAGTTCAAAACGTCCTTAAAAATATCACCTACTGCACGTAGTTCACCTTGAAAGCCCTGACGACGCAGTAACGCTGCAAAGGAATAACCACGGCCATCATTAAAACCGGCAAACTCAATAAAGATGGCATCCAGTGCATTTAACGGAAACTGGTGATCTTCTGGTGAGTCATTGACTGTCAAATAAAGTGCCTTTTTACCTTGTACTTGTGCCAGCTGCTCCAGCTGTGCTGTAGTCAGTAGGACATCCCCCGTAGGTAACTGACCATCTTCACCAATCAGCTGATAGGTATTATCCGCAATCGTGCTATCTTTATAAAGCACAGGTAATGCTGTATTAAGCATATGCACGCTCCTTAAAGGTCTGAATTCCTACGCGGCGGTAAGTATCAATGAATTTTTCATTGTCTGTACGCAAATCCAGATATGTATTTAAGATTTCTTCAATAATATCTGGTACCACTTCAGCTGCAAATGAAGGCCCGAGAATGTCGCCAATAGAAGCGTCATGGTCAGCATTACCACCGAGTGTAATCTGGTAAAACTCAGCGCCTTTTTTGTCTACCCCTAAAATACCGATATTACCGACATGATGATGACCACAGGCATTCATACAGCCTGAAATATTCAGATCAAGCTGACCCAGATTATACAGCGTATCCAGGTCTTCAAAACGGCGGGTAATCGCTTCAGCAATCGGAATAGACTTGGCATTTGCCAGTGAACAGAAATCTCCGCCCGGACAGCAGATAATATCTGTCAGGAATCCGATATGTGCACGTGCCAGGTTCTGTGCATCAAGAGTCTGCCATAATTCAAACAGGTCTTTTTGTGGCACATCGACCAGCGCAATATTCTGCTCGTGGGTAGTACGCAGTTCACCAAAGGTATAACGGTCTGCCAGGTCAGCAATCAGATTCATCTCTTCCGTAGTCATATCACCAGGCGCCACACCAGCACGCTTGAGCGAAATGGTTACAATACGGTAACCCTGCACTTTATGAGCATGGGTATTGATATTAAACCAGTGCTTGAACTTAGGATGAGCTTCAAACAGTTCAGCAAAGTCTTCATCAGCCAGATTCTGGTAATCAAATGGTGTGAATTCTTCATCCAGCTTTTTAAGAACTTCTGGCTGAATTTTCAGACTTTCACGAGTATGTGCAAATTCGGCTTCGACTTTCTCTGCAAATACTTGTGGTGTCAGGGCTTTAACCAGAATCTTGATCCGTGCTTTATATTTATTGTCACGGCGTCCATGCAGGTTATAGACACGTAATACTGCTTCCAGATACGCAATCAGGTCTTCACGTGGCAGGAATTCACGGATTACACTGCCAATGATAGGAGTACGGCCCAGACCGCCACCTACCATAATTTTATAACCCAGCTCGCCCTGTGCATTACGTATAATATAAACACCAATATCGTGAAACGCAGTCGCAGCGCGGTCAACTTCTGCAAGTGCTGAAACAGCAATCTTGAATTTACGCGGCAGGAAAGCAAATTCCGGGTGAAATGTACTCCACTGGCGGATCAGCTCGCAAGTTGGTCGCGGATCAGCAATCTCGCCTGCAACCACACCGGCATACTGGTCAGTCGTCGTATTACGTATACAGTTACCCGAAGTCTGGATCGCATGCATCTGTACTGTTGCCAGTTCAGCCAGAATATCAGGCACATCTTCAAGTGCCGGCCAGTTCAGCTGGATGTTCTGACGGGTAGAAACATGTGCATAACCACGGTCATATTTTTTTGAAATTTCAGCAATTTTTCTTAACTGCTTGGAATTCATTAGGCCGTAAGGTACCGCCATACGCAGCATAGGTGCGTAACGTTGTACATATAGACCATTCTGGAGGCGCAGTGGACGGTACTCATCCTCGGTAAGTTTACCGGCTAAATAACGTTCTGTTTGATCACGGAACTGTGCAACGCGTTCATTGACCAGCTGTTGATCGAAATCAGTATATAAATACATGGCGTACGGCTAGATTCATTATAACGGCTGATAGCATAACGAGCTTTGGTTCATCAACAAAATGCGTTTTTTACATATTTAATAGCGGTTTTATTGATAAAGAGCCAAAACACGATGATCAGTTGTTATTCTACCTGTTCCTGTGCAATTTACTGAGACGATTCAGGCCAGTTTCCCTCTCCTAGGCTCTGACCGCTAAATGTATAGCGTGCTTGTGATCGGGAGAACTTGATAGGACAAGCCAGCTGCGGTTCGGTTTTTTTCAGGTCTGCTGCTACAGGCACTTGAACAATCCATTTACGGGCTTGTGCTAAAGGAGAATTTAGGGCTTCATCCAGCCTCAGCACCGGTTCGACACAAATATCCAGTGCTGCAAAAGTATTACTCCACTCTGCCCAGGTTCTCCTTAAGATTTTAGCTTGAATAGCCTGTTTGACTTGTTTTCGGTCATCACTATCAAAAGAAGCACCTTTTTCTAGCAGAACAGGAAGATCCAAGACTTGGGCCAGACCTTGCATAAACTGCGGTTCCAGACTGCCGACAGATAGATAACGGCCATCTTTAGTCTGGTAATAGTCATAATATGTCCCGCCATTTAAGTGTTCCTGTTCTGGCATCTGCGGAGTTTGCCCGGCCAGAGCAGCGGAAGCAGCCATACTGTTTAAAGTCGCTACACAGTCTGTCATGGAAATATCAATATATTGTCCGAGTCCGCTTTGCTGACGCTCGATCACTGCAGTGAGAATACCGATGACTGCATGGAGTGAGCCTCCTGCAATATCTGCCACCTGAATGCCCAGAGGGGGTGGACCATCTTTTTCTCGTCCGCTATGGCCTGCGATACCAGCAACAGCAAGGTAGTTAATATCATGTCCTGCCCGGTCCCTATAAGGACCATCTTGACCATAGCCAGTGATTGAACAATAAATCAGTCGCGGATTAAGTTCGGCCAGTACAGCATAGTCTAGGCCTAAACGTTTCATTACGCCTGGCCGGAACTGCTCCACTACAATATCGAATTCACTTATTTTTTGCCTGATCAGTTCAATACTGGTCTTATCTTTCAAATCCAGAGTTACTGACTGTTTATTCCGGTTTAAATAACTGTGTGCAGTTGCCTGTCCATTAGCATAAGGCGGTAAAAGCCTGATCAAGTCGGGGCGAGTTGCAGACTCGACATGAATAACTTCTGCACCGAGATCGGCCAGATACAAACTGGCAAAAGGTCCAGGCAATAAAGTCGAGAAATCCAGTACCTTCAGTCCATTTAAGGGGGTAGTCATTATTGTTTTATCCAGATAAGGTTTCATTTCATCTTAAAAAGATAAAATCGGGTAAACAATGTCATGTTCAGCCATTTACCTTGATCATTTCGGCAATTTATCATGTAAAAATGGTAGTCTACCTATTGTAAATTGCCAATTAAATAATTTTTAGCGTCATTTAGGTCAACCACACGTGAACATAAAAGAGACTGAAGGATTTAACATGAGCCGTGATACGATTAGTATCCATTTCGTTAATGCGGCTCTGACTGGTGTAAAACGCCTCGGCATGGATGTAGAAACCTTACTTTCACATGTCGGTATCGAGGCCGAACTGCTACGCCAGCCGAAAGCTCGTATCTCGCCTGAACAGTACACCCGTTTCATTAAAATGCTATGGATGGTCACTCAGGATGAACACGTCGGTTTTGACGTACAGCCACGTCGGCTCGGCACCTTTGCCATTATGTGCCAGCTGATTATACATGCCAAAACTCTCGGTGATGCACTAGAACTTTCTTCACAGTTTTATAAGCTGTTTGGTGATGAATGGTCAGTTACGCTAGAGCGTGACAAGCATGAAGCACGGTTGGTGCCATTAATTCCTAAAAGTATGGACCCGGACCACTTTATTACTGAAAGTATGCTGATGATCTGGCATGGTCTGGCTTCTTGGCTGATCGGACGCCGCATACCGCTAGAACGGGTACATTTTGGTTATGCCCGCCCTGCCCATGCAGATGAATATGATGCGCTATTTTTTGCGCCGGTCATGCAGTTTGATGCACCACGTACTGAAGTAACTTTCGCTGCCGACTATCTGGACCTGCCCATTCGTCAGAATGATGAGTCATTGGAAGAGTTCCTGAAAACTGCGCCAGCACAACTGCTGGTGAAATTCAAAAATGTAAATTCTCTTACATCGCGTATTCGTGATGTGTTAAAGAGCCAGATTGGCGAAGAGATGCCAACCTTAAACGATGTTGCTTCCATGCTTTATCTGTCACCGCAGACCCTGCGCCGCCGTCTGGCCGCAGAAGGTAAAAGCTATCAGGGAGTTAAAGATGCCTTACGCCGCGATGCTGCCATTCACCTGCTGCTTAATCCGGAATTAACCCTGGAAGATGTTGCACAGCAGGTCGGTTTTAGTGAAACCAGCACCTTCCACCGCGCTTTCAAGAAATGGACTGGCGTCACCCCGGGTCTGTACCGCCAATTACATGGTTATCATTAAGTCTTAACTCAATTTCCGAGTTTTCCTCCGCCCAGGTGTAAACACTTGGGCTTTTTTATAATTATTTATATTCAGTATTGGCAAAAACCAACATTTAGCCTGATTCGTTCTCGTCATTGCACTCTGTTTGCTTTGCAGTACACTCAAAAATTAGAAAAACCAGTCATTCAATATAAAAAGGAAAAATTATGAGCGAGGCTTATATTATTGATGCCATTCGCACCCCGCGAGGAAAAGGGAAAAAAGACGGCTCACTTTATGAAGTTAAACCGATCAGTCTGCTCACCGGATTACTCAACGAATTACAGCATCGTCATCAGCTTGATACTTCTAAAGTTGATGATATTGTTTTGGGCTGTGTAACGCCTGTAGGTGACCAGGGGGCAGATATTGCCAAAACCGCAGCTGTCGCAGCGGGCTGGAATGATGACGTTGCCGGTGTACAAATTAACCGCTTCTGTGCTTCAGGCCTTGAAGCGGTCAATATGGCGGCAATGAAGGTTCGCTCTGGCTGGGAGGATCTGGTGGTGGCAGGTGGTGTCGAGTCTATGTCACGTGTACCGATGGGCTCAGATGGTGGTCCTTGGGCACTTGACCCGGAAACCAATTTACACAGTGGTTTTGTCCCACAGGGTATCGGAGCTGACCTGATTGCTACACTGGACGGCTATACCCGTGAAGACGTAGACCACTTTGCGCTACATTCACAGCAGAAAGCTGCACAAGCCCAGGCCAGTGGTTATTTCAAAAAGTCTGTAATACCGGTTAAGGACAAAGCAGGTGTTGTCATTCTGGCAGAAGATGAATTTATCAAGCCGAATACCACGGCTGAAGGGCTAGCCAAACTTAATCCGAGCTTTGAAATGATGGGCCAAATGGGCTTTGATGCAGTAGCCCTACAAAAATATCCGGTAGCACAAAAGATTCATCATGTACATCATGCCGGAAACTCTTCTGGTATCGTTGATGGCGCTGCACTGGTACTGATTGCCTCTGATAAAGCAGTGAAAGAACAGAATCTGAAACCTAGAGCTAAAATCTTGTCGACCGCTCTGGTTGGCACCGATCCGACGATCATGCTAACCGGGCCAGCACCTGCTGCACGTAAAGCACTAGAAAAGGCTGGACTGAGTATTGATGATATTGACCTGTTTGAAGTCAATGAAGCTTTTGCAGCAGTGGTCATGCGCTTTATTCATGAGCTCAAGGTTGACCCAGCCAAAGTAAACGTCAATGGCGGTGCAATTGCAATGGGACATCCACTAGGTGCAACTGGCGCCATGATTCTTGGGACCTTACTAGATGAACTGGAGCGTCAGGATAAAAAACGTGGCCTGGCGACTTTATGTGTCGGCGGCGGCATGGGAATTGCTACTATTATCGAGCGCGTATAAGGAGAATAACATGAGCGCAATTCAATACGAAAAGAATACAGACCAGATTGTAGTGCTGACCCTAGATTCCAGCGGCCAGTCAGCTAACACCATGAATGCCGAGTTCCGTGAATCGCTAGATAAAGTTGTTCAGCAGCTCAGAGCTGAAACTGAAGTAAAAGGTATTATTTTCCGTTCAGCCAAAAAAACATTCTTTGCCGGTGGAGATCTTGACGAGCTGGTGACTACCACACCGGCACAGGCAACTGAATTTTTTCATATGGTACAAAAACTCAAAGCAGATTTGCGCTATATCGAAACTCTGGGTATTCCAGTGGTTGCCTGTTTAAATGGTACAGCTTTAGGTGGTGGCTGGGAGCTGGCACTTGGCTGCCATTACCGTATCGCTTTAAAAGACTCTGAAACCAAATTCGGCTTACCTGAAGTGACCTTGGGTTTGTTACCGGGAGGTGGAGGTATTGTCCGGATGATCCGACTGCTGGGCATCCAAACTGCCCTGCCTTATTTAATTGAAGGAAAACAGTTTGGTGTAGAAAAAGCTTTATCACTGGGTCTAATTCATGCTACGGCAGATCATGAAGAAGAACTATTACAAAAGGCCTTTGACTGGATTCAGGCTCATCCGCAGTCACAGCAGCCTTTCGATGTTAAAGGCTTCAAGATTCCGGGCGGAGATCCAAAACCCCCTGCGGTTGCCCAGATGCTGGCGATTGCTCCAGCCATACTGATTGATAAAACGAAAGGCTGCTACCCTGCCCCTGAAGCGATTCTGGCAGCAGCTGTTGAAGGTGCGCAGGTCGACTTTGATACTGCACTTACGATTGAATCACGCGCTTTTACATATCTGGCCACCGGACAGGTGTCTAAAAATATGATCGGAACGTTCTGGCATGGCTTAAATGCCATCAAGTCAGGGGCTAGCCGTCCGGCAGGATATGAAAAATGGCAGGCTAAAAAGGTAGCTGTTTTAGGCGCTGGCATGATGGGAGCAGGAATCGCTTATGCTATTGCAATTAAAGGAATTTCAGTAATACTCAAAGATGTATCTATAGAAAATGCTGAAAAGGGTAAAGCCTACAGCCAGAAACTGCTTGATAAGAAAGTTAGTCAAGGCCGTATGAGTGCTGAAAAACGTGACCAGATTTTACAGTTGATCCATCCTACAGCTGATATAAGCACCCTGGAAGGTTGTGATCTGGTGATAGAAGCTGTATTTGAAAATCAACAGCTTAAAGCACAGGTTACCCAGCAAGCAGAAGTCTATTTAAATGAAACGGGTGTGATGGCATCAAATACCTCGACCCTGCCCATTTCTGATCTGGCACAGGCCAGTCGTAATGCTGCGCAGTTTATTGGTCTGCATTTTTTTAGTCCGGTCGACAAAATGCAACTGGTCGAAATTATTAAGGGACAGCAGACCTCGGCAGCCACACTGGCTAAAGCCTATGACTTTGTGCAGCAGATTGGTAAAACTCCTATTGTGGTCAATGACAGTCGTGGTTTCTTTACCAGTCGGGTGTTTGGCAAGTTTGTACAGGAAGGTCTGCGCATGCTGGCTGAAGGAATCCATCCGGCACGTATAGAAATGGCAGCGCTCAAGGCAGGTATGCCCGTCGGTCCACTCGCAATTCAGGATGAAGTTTCACTGACTTTAAGCGAGCACGTCGCAAAAGAAACCCGTAAAGCGTTACAGGCCATAGGTCAAGATTTACCCCTGACACCGGCTGATGAAGTGATTAAAACCATGATTCATGAATTTGACCGTAAGGGTAAAGCCGCAGGTCAGGGTTTTTATGAATATCCGGCCCAAGGTAAAAAATATTTATGGAAAGGCTTGAGCCGCTGGAATAAAAATAAGGAAGTGCCAGAGCAGGAGCTGATTGAGCGCTTTCTTTTTGTGCAGGCTCTAGATACCTTACGCTGTCTAGAGGAAGGTGTGCTGGAATCTGTAGTCGACGCCAATGTAGGTTCTATCTTTGGCATCGGTTATGCACCCTGGACTGGTGGTGCCATACAGTACCTGAACCACTACGGATTGGAACGTGCCTTGGCTCGTGCTGAACAGCTGGCTGCAGAATATGGCGAGCGTTTTGCTCCACCACAGCGGTTAAGACAACATGCACAATCTGGACTACCAATCGCTGCTTAATGATCAGAACAAAAAGACGCGATTGCGCGTCTTTTTTGTTTCTCATGTAGACATTTCATATTTAACCATTTTTAGCTTTTATATTTTAAACAAAAAATTCTTTTTTCATTTTCAGTATATTAGAAATCCCCAGTCTATTTCTTGACAGTTTTATGCTATAACTATACCCAGTTTAGTCAGTATTTTTTCTTACTTTGGATATTTATTATGGTAGATCATTCTTCTCCTGAGCATTCTCCATGGGGCTGGAAAGCACTGATTGTTGCCGTGATTCTAGGCTGTTTCTTTATGGGCTTTTTTTATCTGGCTGTAACCAATGAGCCAGACTATATGCCAAGTCAGCAGCAAAAAAATACTCAGCAGCATGCCTTTAAAAATGCACCGGCCATGTCACCTGAAGCCATGCAGGCAGCACAGGCTAACCAGCAAAAGGCTAATGCAACTCAGCAGCCGGATCAGCCCTCTACTGAAACCTCAACCGCTCCGGGCGAACATATTGAACATAGCCACGGTGATCAGGAACATTCTCATTAAACTGATGAATTAAAAGCATATGACAGATCTAACACGTAATGCACTTGTAGTAGAGGGCGGCGGTATGCGCGGCTCTTTCACCTGTGGTGTGCTCGATGCTTTCTTAAAACATGATTTTAATCCTTTCAGTTTATTTGTGGGGGTTTCTTCTGGCTCAACCAATGTAGCTAACTATCTTGCAGGCCAGATAGGAAGGAATATTGATATTTATCTGGATCATTCCCTGCGCCGTGAGTTCATCCACTATGGCCGTTTTCTTAAAGGGGGTGATCTGCTAGACATGCAGTGGATGTGGGATGTTGTTGAACAGGAATCACCTTTGGATCAGGATGCACTGTTCAGGCAAAATCCAGATTTTTATATGGTTCTGACTCATGCCATTCATGGCCATGCTGAATATGTACGCGCTAGTCAAGAGAACATTTTCGACGGATTACGTGCGTCTAGTTCCATCCCGGTACTGACCCGTCAACCCGTACTGGTAAATGGTGAACCTTATTTCGATGGTGGCGTAGCAGATGCCCTGCCAATACAGTGGGCAGCAGCCCAGCCTGATGTTACGCAACTAATGGTGATTCGTACCCGGCCAAAAAACTATTTTAAAGCCAGCAGTAAGGGTGACCAGTTTCTGGCAAAATATATAGTTAAAAAGAATCAAGGATTTGCCTTAAGTTTGCAAGAACGCTGTGAACGCTATAATCAGTCGGTAAAGTTCATTCGACAGGCTCAAACTGCACCGGTGACACAAAAGATTCTGGAAATCTGCCCACCAGATGACAAACGGCTTGCCAACCGTCTCTGCAAGGATAAACGAAAACTGCAATATACCTATGAAGTGGGATTAGATGTGGGTCTGCAGGCTATTGAGGCATGGAAAGCCTTGAGATAGTCCAAGGCTTTTATAATATTTTCAGTTTTGCGCTATTTCATTCTGGTTCACAGTGCACTAGTGCTTAGTTAAAGACTGAACAGATTTTCCAGGTTAACATTTGCAACCAATATCCTGTTGATCCCATTGGTCATTTAACAACAGTTCTAGAGAATGCTTGCGGATACCATACATCTCCTTTAAAGCCCTGATCTGTTCCAGTACAGACTGGTCAGGCTGCTTGAAGTTCTTGCGCTTGGTCGCGAGTATCATTTTGTTCTTACTGGTATGTTCTAAAGATATAAATTCAAAGACTTTGGTATCATAGCCATAAGCTTTGAGTAATAAGGCACGGATAGTATCTGTCAGCATCTCGGCCTGTTGTCCGGCGTGAATTCCAAATTGCAGCATTGGCTGGAGAACCTCAGGACTTTCTAGCTGAGGGCGTAATTCTTTATGACAGCATGGTGCGCACATAATCATGGATGCATTTAAACGGATACCGGTATGAATGGCAAAATCGGTTGCCACATCGCAGGCATGCAGGGCAATCATGACATCAAGATGCTCAGGATGATAGGTCCGCACATCTCCTTCAAAAAAATCAAGATGTTCAAATCCAGATTTCTGTGCGATTTCCTGACAGAAACTGACCAGATTAGGCCGCAGTTCTACTCCGGTAATTAAAGGCAATTTCTGTTTCTGTTCTTGCAGATAGTCATATAGAGCAAAGGTTAAATAGCCCTTGCCTGAACCAAAATCAACAATTCGTACTATATCTTGTGTAGTAATCTGTTCAAAAGCACCTGAGAAAATTTCAATAAACTTATTAATCTGTTTCCATTTACGCGCCATGCTCGGAATAATCTGGGCCTTTTCGTCGGTAATTCCTAAATATTTTAAAAATAGGCGATCTTGTGCAACATAACGCTGCTTTTCCCGGTCATGACTAATAAGCGGTGTATCTTTGCTGATTATGTCTTTTCTTTTTGTACGGGTAAGCATGACCTTTTTCTTGTTTTTCTTCAGCTGTAGTTCATGAGATGCAATCAGCAGGTTAGCCTGTTTACAGTCATGAAGCAGAGATGTAATGTGCAGCACCGCCTCTTCTAGAGTATAGTTTTTTGTGACATCTTGAGTCTGATAATGATACAGCCCAGAGAGTTTTACTTGATTTTGCAGCTCAACCAGACGGAAAGTAATCTTTTGCAGCCCCTCAAGCTTACCTTGATATTGACTTAATATCAGACGTTCAAAATGATTTAAATCAAGGGATTGCTGAAATTCTTTTAAAAATTGCTGTTCCTGTTCAGAAAAGCTTTCAGGAGATGTCATGGAAAGAATCCTGGATAAATTAGTAATAATTTTAAATGTTCTTACCTGAAAAGCAAAACTGTATTAATATACACTTGTACTTTTAAATATATTGGTTGGTTTATGACTTCTTCACTTGCGGAATCTTATCATCCGAGAGAAGAACAGTTTAATGCATATAGCCATGCAGTCGGTGCAGTACTTGCCGTGATCGCCGGTGTCCTGATGGTCATAAAAGGCAGTGATCTCCCGACTGGTCAGTGGATTGGATTATGGATATATGCAGGCAGCATGGTATTACTGTTCACCAGTTCAACGTTATATCACTTTTCCAGAACCGAGCAGCGCAGATTCTGGTACAAGAAACTGGACCACACAGCCATTTATTATCTCATTGCAGGTACTTATACGCCTTTTTTAAGTATTGCATTGCCTACCACTAAAGCACATAACCTGCTTATTGCCTTATGGGTCATTGCTGGTATTGGTACAATATTTAAATTAATTTTTATTCACCGTTTTCAAAAGATTTCCCTGCTGGCCTATCTGTTGATGGGTTGGATGGCGTTGCTAGTTATGGATGACATGCGGCAGTACCTGTCAAAACAGACCTTAACCCTTTTAATTGCAGGCGGTTTGGCTTATACGATTGGTGCATTGTTTTATGCCTTAAAAAGAGTAAGATATACTCATGCTATCTGGCATATTTTTGTATTGTTAGGCGCAGGATTACACTTCCTGGCGATCTATCTTTACGTAATCTAATTCATTTGTACTCACTTTTCAGTGACCCTGAACGAGATTAATGGATTAATTTTCGTTGTTTTTTTAAGAAATTACGCCTTTTTTAAAAAGATTACGCTTTTAAAACTAATATTTATTTTTACGAAGTGTAAGGTTACCCATGGCGTCATCAACTACTACAGCTGCTACCACCGAAGTAGCGACTAACTCTAAGGCTCGTGTTTTATTCGCGAGCCTCGTCGGCACGACGATTGAATTTTTTGATTTTTATATCTATGCGACTGCCGCAGTGATTGTTTTCCCTCACCTGTTTTTTCCGGCAGGAAGCGGTAGCGCGGCAGTACTCCAGTCTTTAGCGACTTTTGCTATTGCGTTTATTGCCCGCCCAATTGGTGCAGCACTATTTGGCCATCTCGGTGACCGGATTGGCCGTAAGGCAACACTGGTAGCTGCCCTTCTGACGATGGGTATCTCCACAGTCTGTATTGGTTTATTACCTACCTATGCACAGATTGGTATTATAGCTCCGTTATTATTGGCACTTTGCCGTCTGGGCCAAGGTTTGGGGCTGGGGGGTGAATGGAGTGGTGCAGTATTGCTGGCTACTGAAAATGCACCAGAAGGCAAGCGTGCCTGGTATGGCATGTTTCCTCAGCTTGGTGCTCCAATTGGCTTTATTCTGGCGACTGGCTCATTTCTGCTCCTAGGCGCTCTGATGTCTGAAGAAGCATTTTTGCAATGGGGTTGGCGTATTCCTTTTATTGCAAGTGCGGCACTGGTTATTGTAGGTCTGTATATCCGACTGAAATTACATGAAACCCCTGCTTTTCAGAAGGTGCTTGATAAACAGAAAGAAGTTAATATTCCATTTAAAGAAGTGTTTACCAAGCACTTTTCAATGCTGGTTTTAGGTACTGTGGCTGCGATCTGTACCTTTGTTGTCTTTTATCTAACCACCGTATTTGCATTGAACTGGGCCACAACACAGTTAGGTTATTCACGGGGTGAGTTTCTTGAACTGCAACTGATTGCAACTTTATGTTTTGCTGCTTTTATTCCACTCTCTGCAGTATTTGCAGAAAAGTTTGGCCGTAAAGCTACTTCTATTGGGGTATGTATAGCGGCTGCCTTATTTGGTCTGGTATTTTCTTCCATGCTGGAATCAGGTAGTACCTTGGTCGTATTCCTGTTCTTATGTACCGGCCTTGCAATTATGGGAATGACTTATGGGCCAATTGGTACGGTTTTATCTGAGCTGTTCCCGACTTCAGTACGGTATACCGGTTCTGCTTTAACATTTAACCTCGCAGGTATTTTCGGTGCATCATTTGCACCGCTGATTGCGACTAAACTGGCTGAAAATTATGGTCTGGCAGCAGTTGGTTATTATCTCTCAGCCGCTTCTATTCTTTCACTGATTGCGTTTATGCTAATCCGTGAAACTAAAAATGAAGATGTAAATAACCAGATCTAAGCTGAAGCAGTTATAAAAAAGACGGGAGAAGCCCGTCTTTTTTATATCAGGTGATGAAACTGCCTGCATCAAATTAATTCAATAATATCAATAGTTGGCGGTACACGAAAACGAAAAGGTACCCCAACCATTCCAGTCCCTACCGTTACAAATACATCTGCATGTTCGTGCTTGTACAAACCGCGTTTATGCCCCAGTATCGAGACTTTCTTCATAATATAGTTGGTTACCCAAGGCAGTTCGACCTGTCCACCATGAGTATGGCCTGAAAGCATGAGGGGACGTGTCGGTAAAGCAGGTACCATATCTACTGTATCTGGATTATGCGACAAAATTAACCAAGGCTTGTCTTGAGGTAACTCTGGAAGTAAGCGCATGTCTGTTTTACCTGCCCACAAGTCACCTACTCCAATCAGTCGGAATTCATCAAATTCAACAATCTTCCCCTCAATGTCGATGACATTGTTACTCTCTAATGCGTGTCGTAATAATTCCTGAATAGGCGGTCCCGGATACTGTTCGTCATGATTGCCGGTCACCGAATATACGGGTGCCTTAATCTCACGCAACATCTCAAGTTCTTTTGCCAGCTGGTTTTCAGGTTCATATGTCCAGTCTCCGGCAACCACAACAATATCAGGATTTTCCTGATTAATTTTATTTACAATAATCTTAAGCTGGCGTTCATGTCCGGAAAATAAACCTATATGCAAGTCAGCAACCAGAGCAACCTTAACCGGTTTTTGAAAAGGTTTTTCAGGATTTAAAGAGAACCGGTGCCGATGTACATGCACTAAATGAGGCTCAATAAAACGTGCATAGATCAGCACACTGCTGAGAAGAAAGACAAATACAGCTTCATGGATACTGAAATAACCACTCCAGCCTGCATACAGGCTAAAAAAGAATAAGGGAAAAAGCAGATAAGAAAGATAGAAAGCCAATAGATGCACAAAGGCTTTAAAAGGATGAATCGTTTCGGTACGCGATTGGCTGATCCAGGCTTGAGAGACTGCCCAGAGCGCAATGAGTCCAAAGCTCAGATAAAAGTAAAATACTAGGGATGTCAGTTTCAGCATACTCTATCTCTGATCCATATCGCCCCGAATGGGCTATATATTTATATTTTGTTACGACCCAATTATACTCTAGCTCAGTTCTGTACTCGTAAGCATATTGCTACGGTTTCTTCTGTCCTATCGGTCACTCTTATTTATGCGTTTACGATCTTTGAAATCTTCGTCTGGCGCTGTGCTATTAGCGAGCTGCAGTTTACTGCTCACTGTTCCGGCTTGTACCACGCTACCTCGACAAATGCCTCAAGTTCCTCAGTACGCCCATGATATTGATGCAAGCCAAACCAGCCTTTCGCAGATCGTTACACCACTACGTGAACAGAATCCGGGCCTGACAGGTTACCATGTGCTATATGATCCACTTGAAGCATTGGCAGCACGTCTACGTCTCATCGATAAAGCTGAAAAATCTTTAGATCTGCAATACTACATCTGGGACAACGACCGGATTGGTGCACTGGCTCTGCATGCCCTGATTCGTGCTGCAGACCGCGGTGTTAAAGTCAGGCTCCTGATAGATGATAACAATGCCAAGAACATGGAAGGAATTTATTTAGCGTTATCACAACATAAAAACATTGAAATTAAACTATTTAATCCGTATCGCTTCCGGAAATACCGTGCCATGGACATGGTGCTTGACCTAAAACGCATCAACCGACGTATGCATAATAAAAGTTTTATTGCTGACCACCAAATTGCCCTGATCGGTGGACGTAACATGAGCAACCAGTACTATAACGTTAGTGAAACCTATCAGTTCTCAGATGTTGATGTCATGCTGGTAGGGTCAGCAGTTGATGATATTGTGCATTCCTTTGATGACTACTGGAATGATGATTATGCCTATCCGGTTAAGGAAATTGTCAGTGCACAGCGGCATCATTTACGCTATGAAAGCCTGAAACGTCAGCTCGACATCCATAATCAGGAAGTGAGTGTACAAAACTATCTGGATCTGACGAACCGTTCTAAAGCATTTGATGAATGGCTTTATCACAAAATTGGTTTTGACTGGGTAAAAGCAGAGGTCGTTAAAGATCCACCTGAAAAAATTAAAGCAAAAGCAAAAAAGGAAGGTTTACTCAATTTTCAGTTATTAAAATATCTGGATAAACCAGAACAGAGTGTTGATCTGATCTCGGCCTATTTTGTTCCTGAAAAGCAAGGTGCGAAAATGCTGAGCCAGCTGGCAGAAGACGGTATTAAAGTTCGGGTACTCACTAACTCTTATGCAGCAAATGACGTCGCCGTTGTACACGCATTTTATGCCAAGTACCGTCAACAGTTGCTCGAAAATGGTGTACAGCTTTATGAGTTTCTACCTGCTGTCACGGATGAAGAACTAAATGAAGTAAATCAGGAGATTTCAAAAAAAGCCAAAGTCAGCATGAAAGGACTCAGTCGCTCCAGCCTGCATGCCAAAATGATGGCACTAGATGAAAAACAGGTATTTATTGGTTCTTTTAATTTTGATCCCCGTTCAGCCTATTTAAACTCTGAAATTGGAGTCATTCTTAACAGCCCTCAACTGGCGAACGCTGTGCATAAAACTATGGATGAAAATCTTAAAAAATATGCATATAAACTGGTTTTAGATGCCAATAATAAACTGACCTGGGAATTCCAGCCACAAGAGCCGGGTGGAAAGATCTATCATAAAGAGCCACGAATGAAATGGTGGGAACGTGCCGGCATTAAGGCCCTGTCTTGGTTACCTCTAGAAGGCTTTATGTAAAGTATTCAGAACAGAAAATAAAAAGCTCAGACGACCGAGCTTTTTATTTTCAAATTGGCTATTCAATTTAAGATATAGCAGTAGTTTTTAAAACATTTTGATGTAGTTCGGCCAGACCGTTGACCATAGCCTGCTGGACTTCAGCAGTTAAGCTCTCAAGCGTATGGCCTTCTACTGAAATAGCGGGTAAAGCCATCAGGTGGGCTGTAACAGGTGGCATTTCAAGTACACGGCGCACATGTTCAGCAAAAGTCAGATCATCAATAAACGGAACAATCGTATCTAACTTTCCCTGCTGGTTAACATAACAGATCAGCGCAATCTGTACCGGTTTGTGTGCAGCCAATGCGGCGCCCAGCAAACGGCCATATATCCGCTTGATATAACTGCCATCAGATGTAGTGGCCTCAGGAAAAAATAGAACCGGAATATCCTGTTTCAAAAAATCGGTAAGCTGCTCACGAATTCTGGTTGAATCACCAGAACCCCGTTTAATAAATAACGTACCGCCTGCTTTAGCCAGTTTACCCAGCACTGGCCACTGTTCAATTTCGGCCTTGGCCAAGAAAAATACCCGTGCTGCTGAACCAATTACTGCGATATCCAACCATGAAATATGATTACTGACCCAAAGTGCTGGCTGGCGAGGAATAGTGCCATGAATCCGCACCTCGACATTAAATACCTCGCCAAGACGGCGACAGAAATACTGTACATAACGGGTATTTTCTACTTTATTAGGATGCTTATATAACCTGTGACGATAAACCAGATAAAAGCCCTCTATGATAAGTGCTATACCCGTGACGATTTTTTTACTGTAAAGCCAGATTTTAGAAAGCCCGGAGACCGGCACAGGCTGAGTGGAAAGCTGAGACATAGAGTTATCACTAAAACTGATCATATTTTAACAATTTCAATTGCAGCTCCATTCTATACTTTTAAAGCACTCCTTGCATTGATGATAAAAACCGAACATAAGGATAAAAAAATTCAATTTTAATTATTTTATCCAATCAAATATTATATATTCATCGGATTAATAAATAGAGGTAAGGTGATGAAAGTATCTAACCAGCAGCAGCCCCCTGTAGAACATATTGAAATGTTTTCTACCTTAAAAACTATTTTAGGCTGGTCAATTCTGTATGCCGGTGGAATGATCTTAACAGCTCAGGCCTTTTCCAGCATGATCTAAAGCTTGTTACCGAATTTAATTAATTAAGCTCGCGTAGGATACAGCTTTTATTTAAAATGAAGTTTTAATGCTAGAGAGTCTACAGATTAGTGGAATATTTTGAGCGACATCAAGGTGGTGAACGAGCAATCCTGGTCAGTGTTTCGGTCCAGTTATTGGAAGATATCGATACCGAAGAGTTTCGCCTTTTAGCTCAATCAGCAGGCGCTGAAATCCTACACCATGTAACTGCACAACGTATTAAGCCAGACCCAAAACTTTTTATTGGTTCAGGTAAAGCAGAAGAAATTGCTGAACTGGTCAAGACTGAAGAGATTGATCTGGTTATTTTTGACCATTCCCTGTCTCCTGCACAGGAACGTAACCTCGAACGAGTCATGCAGTGCCGTGTCATTGACCGGACTGGCCTTATCCTGGATATTTTTGCACAGCGTGCTCGGACTCATGAAGGTAAACTGCAGGTTGAGCTGGCACAACTTGAACATTTGTCTACCCGTCTGGTGCGTGGCTGGACTCACCTAGAACGACAAAAAGGCGGGATCGGCTTGCGTGGGCCGGGGGGATCACAGCTAGAAACAGACCGTCGCTTACTGCGGATCCGTATGGGCCAGCTAAAAGACAAACTTGAAAAAGTACGCCAGACCCGCATGCAAGGACGTGCTGCACGTCAGAAAGCTGCTATTCCAACTGTTTCACTAGTGGGTTATACCAATGCCGGTAAGTCTACCCTGTTTAATATATTGGCAAATACTGAAGTCTATGCGGCTAACCAGCTCTTTGCCACATTAGATCCAACCTTACGGCGACTGGAATGGGATGGTATTGGCAGTCTGGTACTGGCTGATACGGTAGGGTTTGTACGTAACCTGCCCCACTCTCTGGTAGAGTCATTTAAGGCTACGCTCGAAGAAACACTGGAAGCGACTTTGTTGCTGCATGTGATTGATAGCAGCACCCCTGATATGATGGAACAGATTGATGCCGTAGAGTCAGTGCTTAAAGAAATTGGAGCTGATGTACCTGTACTGCGCGTATACAATAAGATCGATGTAAGTGGTGAAGCAGCCAAAATTATCTATGCCAAACCGCACATGCCGGAACGGGTGTATGTATCGGCACATTCAGGCCAGGGACTTGAACTGCTACGTCAGGCTGTTCAGGAATGCCTGATGGGCCAACTCCAGCAATTTGAACTGGTCCTCAATCCTGCTTATGGCAAGCTACGTACACAGCTTTATGCTCTGAATGTGATCCAATCAGAAGCCTATGATGATGAAGGTCAACTTCATCTGACTGTGAATATGGCCCCCCACAAACTCGAGCAACTGATCAAGCAAGCTCATTTACCCATTGATGAAATACTTGGTCAGAACTCTCAACAGTTCAAACGACCACTGGAAGAGTTTGAAATCAGGGACCAGATAGGTTAAAACGTGATAAATAACGTTTTAAAAAAGCTGAATAAGACATGGACCGAATTAAAAATATAGACTGGGCCGCTTGGGCAGGTACGCTTGCCCTGATTGTTATCTTCCGTGAAGCTGCTGTTTGGGTCATGTCAATCTGGAATCATCCTGAACTGGGTAATCTGACTGGACTGATCAGCCTGCTGATTATCCTGTTGATCTGGCGTAGATTTAAAAAATTGCCACACCGTCTGGTGGATACCAATAATAAGATCATGAAAGAAAGCGCTTTTGCCTTTTTACCCATCTGTGCCGGCTCACTTATGATGCTGATACATATGGGTAAAGATATTCCGTTATTTCTGGTAGTGCTGGTGATCAGTACCCTGTTCCCGTTATGGGTTTATGCAAAAATGGCAAAACGCTGGTTATAAGGAATAAAAACGATGCTCATGATTATTTTTGGCTTTTTGCTAACTACAGTCAGCTACTTCTGTGCAAAATATTTGAATCAACGATTTCCTCAGGTCCCTCTACTGGTTTTTGGTATGTTCATTGTGGTCGGACTGCTAGCCTTGCTTCAGCAGCCTTATGAAGATTACATGCAGAATGTCAATCCAATTTTTAATCGACTGCTGGGTTATGTAACTGTCGCTTTAGCTGTCCCGCTGGCGGCCATGCGTTATGACGATCTTCCCTTAAAAACAATGGTCGGCATTCTGGTCTTTGCCAGTGTTAGTGCGGTTGCATTACCCATGACTCTTGCTTATTTATTGCACATGTCTGAGCCCACTGTTTTAGCTTTTGCAACCCGGGCAGTCACAACACCAATTGCACTGAACATTGCTACCTTGTTACATGCACCTTTGACTCTCGTCACCCTGATTGTAATTCTATCCGGTGTGATTGGGGCTGCTTTTTCACCTTTGCTCTTGAGACACATTAATGATGAACGGGCGTCTGGCCTTGCACTGGGGTTAGCAGCACATGCAATTGGTACAGCTCAAGCTTGGCAACGTGGACAGGTTGCCGGTCGTTATGCAGCATTTGGAATGGCTGTCAATGGTGTATTTACCGCAATCTGGCTTCCAACATTCTTGCTTTATTTACAATAAATGTGACCTGGTAATCATAAATAAAGATTGAAGAGTTTAAAGTTTAACCTTACTATAACATTTGTGATCATTTTCATACAAAAAGGATTTGAATGATGCAGAAAATTAAGTTTGCCAGCGCCATCATTTTTTCCGCATTGTCGAGTGCAGCCTTTGCACAGGATATTTCGGGGACCTGGAAAAATATTGACGATAAAACTGGCTCATCTAAAGCATTGATTGAGATCAGGCAGGAAGCCAATGGTTCATTTACTGGTCGTATTATCAAAGTTACACCACGTCCAGGTTATACACCTAAAGAAACATGTGTAAATTGTCCAGCGCCTTATACCAATAAACCAATTCTTGGTATGGATGTATTAACTGGTCTCAAACATACTGAAGGTGAAAATTATACGGGCGGCCGTATTATCGATCCTTTAAGTGGAAAAATTTACAGCATGAAAGCCAAACTGAGTTCGAATGGTAAACGTCTTCAGTTACGTGGTTATGTTGGCGTTTCTGCTTTGGGGCGTAATCAGACTTGGATTCGTCAGGACTAATTCAATCTATAAAATCTTTTCATTAAAAAACCACTCATACCGAGTGGTTTTTTATAGATTATTTCTAACAATTTTTTCTAGCATATTGCTCATTAAGAAATTAATAAGCCTCTAGTCAACGCAAGGATTATCGACTTTAAATAATTGCTGATCTTCTAGACGAAATGCAACCAGCTGATTTCCCCAGACACAGCCTCCATCAACATTCTGAATATTCGTACTGACAGTCTTAGCCTGTAAGGCTGCCCAATGACCAAATACAATCTGATGTGTTTCTGCGGCTTTAGAATCAAATTCAAACCAAGGCTGAAAGCCTGCCGGCATTGGATCATCTAAAGAATCCTTGAAGCTGAACTCAAGACGGCCTTCTGCATTGCTAAGGCGCATCCGGGTCAAATAATTGGTAATACAGCGTAAACGCGCATTACCCTGCAATTTATCTGACCATATGTCTGGTTCTGTGCCGTACATCGCGCTTAGAAAGTCATCCAATACTGTAAAATTTTCATGAGCCAGTATAGCCTCCACCTCATGGGCCAAGCAGGCAGCCTGTTCTGCGGTCCAGATACAAGGCACGCCGGCATGGGTTAGTATTGTTTTCTCGTCAGGAAATAGACACAGGGGCTGTTTTCGCAACCAGTCAATCAGCTCGTCACTATCTATAGCATCAATCACTTCCTGAGTTTTATCTTTAGGTTTGGTTTCTTTCAAACCACGGGCACAGGCCAAAAGATTCAGATCATGATTTCCCAGAACTGTAGCTGCTGCCCCATTCTCAACCAGTTTTTTGACAAAGCGCAATGCACCCAGTGAGTTTTCACCACGTGCGACAATATCACCAGCAAACCAGATAAAATCTTGGCTAGCGTCAAACTGAATATGCTTGAGTAATGCTTTTAAAGCCTCAAAACAGCCCTGTATGTCTCCGATAATATAGTTATAGCGTTTTGCCATATCTTAGTTCACCATATTGTCAGAAAGAGCAACAAATTCGGCAAGTGTTAATGTTTCCGGACGTGCCATCGGATTAACCCCGGCTTTTTCAAAACCATTTTCTGCCAGCATTCCTTTTAAGCTGTTACGCAGAGTTTTACGACGCTGGGTAAAAACATGCGAAACTAAACGTGCCAAAGCCTTTTCATTCTGGGCTACGATCGGTTTGTCTTTGTAGGGTTCCAGACGAAATACTGCAGATGTCACTTTTGGTGGTGGATTAAATGAACCGGGTGGCACTTCAAACAAATAGGTCGGCTTGCAATAATACTGAATCATCACTGACAGGCGCCCATATTCTTTAGTATTTGGTTCAGCGGTAATTCTATCTACAACTTCTTTTTGCAGCATAAAATGCATATCTTTGACTTTATCGCCAAACTCCAGGAGATGAAACAATAATGGCGTAGAAATATTGTAAGGCAGATTGCCTACTGCACGTAATGGCTGACCTTCTTTAAAAAGCTGACTGAAATCATATTTTAATGCATCGGATTCTATAATGGTCAAACGCTCAGGATAAGGTACCCGTCCAGGCAAACCTGCTGCAAGATCACGGTCCAGTTCCACCACGGTCAGTGCTTCACACTCGGCAATAAGAGGTGCAGTTAACGCAGCCAGTCCAGGACCAATTTCTACAATATTATCACCCGGCTGAGGATTGACTGAACGTACAATTTTTTCAATTACCCGTTGATCATGCAGGAAGTTTTGGCCAAAGCGTTTTCGCGCCTTATGCCCTTCATCTTTAGGGTTTAGGGCATTAATATGATACATAGAACGATTTCCAACAAAAATTAGTGAGCTAACTCAAGCGCCAGGTCAACCGCAACCTGTAGGCTTGAACTTTTTGCCCGACCAGTTCCGGCAAGCGATAATGCAGTGCCGTGATCAACTGAAGTACGAATAAACGGTAAACCCAATGTAATATTGATGGCTTCACCAAAACCTTGAGATTTTAACACAGGTAGCCCTTGGTCGTGATACATGGCCAAAACAGCATCAGCATCCTTTAGGTTTTCTGGCGTAAATAATGTATCAGCGGGCAGGCTCAGACTCATATTAATATCTTGTGCACGGTAATGTTCTAACACCGGGTTAATTACTTCAATTTCTTCACGGCCCAGATAACCATTTTCACCTGCATGCGGATTTAGTCCACAAACCAGAATCTTCGGTTGCTCAATCTTAAATTTAGTTTTTAAATCATGAAGCAGAATATTGATCACTTGATGCAGGCGTTCTTCTGTAATGGCATCTGGAACAGCACGCAAGGGCAAATGAGTAGTGACCAGTGCTACTCTTAAGGTTTTGGTTGCCAGCATCATCACTACACGCTCTACTCCGGCAAACTCCTGATAGTACTCAGTGTGTCCACTAAATTTTATTCCAGCTTCATTGATTACAGATTTTTGTACAGGTGCAGTCGCTACCCCCGCGCTTTTTCCTGTCATGGCATAAGCCGCCGAGCGCTGTAACTGCTCAAGTACGTATGCTGAATTTTGGGGATTTAACTCACCATTTTTACAAGGTACTTTTAGAGGAACATGTTCGACATATAATTCACCGGGAACACAAGCTTGCTGCTGTCCTGTATAGTCTATCAGTTTAAGGCTATAGCCCAGTTGTTCCGCACGGTCGAGTAACAATGTGCGGTCAGCCAGAATAACAATCGGCCGTCGATCCATACGTTCTGCCAAACTGAGACAAATATCTGGACCAATTCCTGCCGGCTCACCACTGGTCACATATAAAGGCAGCATACTTAACGACTCCTGAGTTTTAAGGATGATTAACTTCAGACCTAATCATCTTTAATTTATATTGTACAGCTGAGAGCATTGTATAGGGTCTTAAATTGTATGTAGCAGCGTTATGCTTATTAAAATAAAGAAGCTTCCAGATAAAAGATTTTATAGCTTCATCAATTTTATTTAAAACTCTATAGATATAGAGAATACTAGCAGTAAAATTAATATTTAAAATATTAGGGCTCGTCATATAGTGCTAATACAGACTATAAACTGACTAGCCCTTTTTGAATCCCTTCATTCTTTATGAAGTACAAGCACTTCACACAAATTTAGTGCCGTATTTTTAAAAAGGCCTACCTTTCTTTAACTAAGATATCTTTATACAAATTTGCTTTAGAAGGATCCAGTAAACAACCTTCTCTTTTTATAATTTAAAGCGTAACATTAGAAGCCTAATACTCGATTTTTTTATTGTGGTTCTCCTGATTATCGGGTAGAATTCGGTCTCCTTTTTGTTTGGACAGCTTCTTTGTCCAAACCAACTATAATAGGTAGTGGTTGAATGAAAACTCTCAGCGCGAAGCCAGCTGAAGTACAACACGACTGGTACGTTGTTGATGCTTCTGGCAAAACTCTTGGTCGTCTAGCGACTGAAATCGCTCGTCGTTTACGCGGTAAACACAAGACTTCTTATACTCCTCACGTTGACACTGGTGATTACATCGTTGTGATTAACGCTGAGCAAGTTCAAGTAACTGGTAACAAGGCACTTGACAAGAAATACTATCGCCACACTGAATTCCCAGGCGGTTTAAAAGAGACTAACTTTGAAAAGTTAATCGCTCACAAACCTGAAGCAGTTCTAGAAAAAGCTGTTAAAGGTATGTTGCCAAAAGGTCCTCTTGGTTATGCAATGATCAAGAAGATGAAAGTGTACGCTGGTAGCGAGCATCCACACGCTGCTCAACAGCCACAAGTTTTGGATATCTAAGGGATACAGCACATGGCTACTAACTATGGCACAGGTCGCCGTAAGACCGCAACTGCACGTGTTTTCCTATCAGCTGGTACTGGTAAACTCGTGATCAACAACCGTTCTTTAGAGCAATATTTCGGTCGTGAAACTGCTCGTATGGTTGTACGTCAGCCTTTAGAGCTTCTTGAAGCTACTGAAAAATATAACCTTTACATCACTGTTAAAGGTGGTGGTATCGGTGGTCAAGCTGGTGCAATCCGTCACGGTATTACCCGTGCTCTGATCGCTGCTGACGAAACACTAAAACCGTCTCTTCGTCAGGCTGGTTTCGTAACTCGTGATGCTCGTGAAGTTGAACGTAAGAAACTTGGTCTACGTAAAGCACGTAAACGTCCTCAGTTCTCTAAACGTTAATTCGTTTACTGAATCGGTCAAAGAAGCTCTGGTTTTTATCAGGGCTTTTTTATTGATTCATCCTTCTATTCTAAAGCAGACGATTAGGTTTTTATTGCTCATGAACATCCTTACCCCAGATTCCTTCATGACACCAGAATGACTTGTTTAAATAGTAATTAATTACCCCGATCATAATAAAAAATATTAATAGCATTAATTTAATCATCATTTTATCTCACTCCTGTCATTTTTCTTATAATCTATCCCGTCTTAATAGGATTAGTCCTTTATGGTTCGTGCTTTTTAGGTTGAATTTTAGTATCCTAATTTATCCACTTTGCTTCTTGCTGGTTTATGTCTTTGGAAAATACACCACTACAGGGTATTACGTTATATAGTCATGCAGATGACTTCCGCTCACACTGGATTCGCTTGGTACTGGCTGAAAAACAGATTAAATACCATCTGGTATTGGTTGATCATGAAGATGAAGACCTAGCCAGCCTGAATCCTTATAACCGCTTGCCAATGCTGGTTGAACAAGATCTTAAGCTCTTCAATACAGTCATTATTTCTGAATATATTGATGATCGCTATAGACAAAATAAGCTTTATGCGGATGCACCTATGCAGCGTGCAGAGCAGCGTCAATATATCTGGCGTCTTGAACAGGACTGGCTCAGACTTGCAGACATCCTGCTATGCCATAGCGACACATTGAGCCAGCCAGAACAAAAACAGGCACGGCAGGAGCTTAAAGATACCTTGGTTTCATTAACTCCGCTTTTTCAACATTTTCCCTATTTTATGTCTGAAAACTTTACAATATTAGATTGTATGCTGGCACCTATTTTTATACGGTTAAAATCTATGGGAATTGAACTGCCAAGACAGCATTGCCGGCCAATCCTGCTTTATTGTCAGCGTATTTTTAGCCGTCCTGCTTTTGTCAAATCGATGACCCAGCAAGAAAAAAACCGTTTCAATGAAATTCTAGTTAATCAATAGAGCTCGATTATGACTGAACAAGAACTTAACTTGTCCCCTACCCGTCCTTATCTGGCCCGGGCAATATATGAATGGATTTGTGATAACCAGCTAACACCACACTTGCTGGTCAATGCAACCCATCCTCAAGCGATGGTTCCAGAACAGTTTGTTCAAGACGGACAGATTGTGCTTAATATTGCACCTCATGCAGTACATCAATTTCATATGAGTAATGAGGCTATTACTTTCTCCGCACGTTTTTCCGGCGCATCTCGCGAACTCTATGTTCCTATTGAGGCAGTACTAGGCTTATATGCACGTGAAAATGGTCAGGGCTTATTTTTCGATCCAGCAGAATATCCAGATACCCAAACAGAAAAAGATACTTTAAAATCTGCTGAACAAGAAACAACTGATTCACCTAAGAAAAAACCGAGTTTGAGACTTTTAGATTAAAAAAATTAGGGAGTTCACCATGGCTTTTGATTTAGTCCAATATTTCGCTGAGCAAATACAAATTCAAAAGCCTCAGCTGCTTAAACAATACCCAGCTGACCAAAGAAAAAAGTATATTTGTGAAATTAATACGCTTGCTTTAGCAAAGCTGATTACTTTATGGCGTTATGATGCCAATAAGGTTTATCAAGAAATTCGTACTCAAGATCAGCTGTATATACAGGAAATCGCCCGGCATTTAACCACCTGCCCTAAGAATCAGTCCAATTTAAGTAAATTTGAGCTGGAAGATGCGATTACACAGGTATTATCAGTACAGTTCTCTGAAATTAAACAGTTAGATGATACGGGGAATTTCGGTCCTTCAGGACTAAAAGAACTCTTACTAGGACAAATTGAACACCTATCCGGACAGGCAGATGACTGGGTTTGGGCAACAAGTGAGCTAACTGAGTTGATAGGTTCTAAACCAATTGAGCAAGAAGAGTTATCATTAGAAGAAACCATGAAGGAGTTTAATCAAATGGTAAATCAGCAAAATATTCAAGAGAGCCCTCATCAGGAGCCTGTACAAGCACTACAATCCACTACAGAGTCTAATCCACTTGTGCCTGGGTGGGCACGAGTCCTTGAGCCAATTGTAGCACTTGTGATTCTTTGGATTCTGTTTAGTGCTTATCATAATCTGATGGGTTAACTAATATAAAACTTATAAGAATTAGGGCTGAACTGCCCTTTTTCTTTATCCTCATAATTTTTTAGTTAGTTAATTTTTCATAAGTTTAAATAATTTTTTAATAGTCAGCCCCTACTAAAGGTACTTCCACTTTTCCATCCCCTGCATAAAAAAAAGCCCCCTCAATGAGGGGGCTTTTTAGAATAATGAGCTGGCGATGACTTACTCTCACATGGGTAACCCCACACTACCAT
>NZ_JFCC01000025.1:0-41576 GCF_000582925.1 Acinetobacter sp. 1294596
CTTTTTCAATAACTATGCATTATCCTCCTTTCTTTCTAAAGATAGAGTAAATCGATCAATTTTTAGATACTTTCAATTATATGCAGAAATAGTGAGCCCGAATACTCAATTGGAAAATAAGGCAATTCAGAGAAAATTTATGGATTTGCTAAGAGAAATTCCATACTACTCAATATTTGCACGTACATCTATCACAGGTTTTTCTACATTTAATACGTCTCAAGGTAAAAAATATTATTCAACTTTGAAGACACCATTAAATTTCAAACCAGGTACTTTAGTTGATAATTTATTGCATTTTTTGTTTCAACATCTGATTGAGCTTTTTTATTTCGATTTTTTAAAAGATGATCCCAAAAATTTTAAATTAAAGCTTGCTGTTGGTAAATCAAATTTTTTGAATGGGCAGCGTTTGTCTAAATATAATAAGCTTTATGAATGTAATAATATAATGAAATTATTATTGCAAACTTGGCCCAAAGAACAACATTTAGTGTATAGAAGTGTAGAAAAAGAGGGTTCAATCATTCCTGTGTTACGCAGTATTATGTATGAAAATTTTTTAGACGAATATGATAAATCTATTTTTTCTCACAATGATTCTAGAGAAAAGACAAGTCCAAATAAAATAAAACGAGATAAAGATGCTAGAGCAAGAATATTGGCATTTTTTAAATATTTAGAGTTTGGTTTTTTAGATATGGGTTTTAAGGTCAAAATGAGTGTTGATGCTGATAAAACCGATAATTGGAAAATAGAATTTATATCAAATAGTCGTAACAGCATGGGTAATTTTACGTGGACTTGGAATCAAATAAAGTCAGCTTACAGTGATCATAAAAAAAAGACAAATTTGTTTAATTATGAATAACTCATGATAACTTTCGCAGCGTATTAAGGGGGCCTTTTTTACTCGTAATTTTTACATAATAATTTGGCGAAAAAGCCAATAAGAAATTATGTGTTTAAGCGGAAAGTTAAGCAAGTTTTCCGCTTATTTTTTATTTTGAAATCACCCAATCCGATAAGCATAAGTCCCATAAGCTGTACTGATACTGACTTCACGAATAGACTCAACCTTGCAGCGCGGATAAGCTAAAGCCGCTGAGCCGTAATACATGTTTTTATAATCATATATGCGGGTTATTTCACAGTTGCCGCGGTTGACCTGAACGCCCGTAATGGTGGTGGGCTGATCGTTGAGTGAAATAATATCGATTTTATCAATATAACCTGTCAATGAACCTTGCGATTCAGCACGGTAGACGCGTATGTCAAATTCTTCAGCTATAGCCTTAGCTTCTGTTTGCTCATCAGCAATCGATGCCGTATCTAAATTTTGATTGTTCAGATCTGTTTCAGATGAAGCCGGCATTTCATCATCGGCCAGTGTTTCGCTTAAATCCGTTTGCATGAATTTCTGGGTTTTCGGATCAAGCTCTGCCTGTGGCTGATCAGTTTGCTAGCCCTATCTTGTGAGGGGGTGCAAGCACTCAGCAAAGCGATCAATAAGCAGGCAGCGGACAGTAATTTTATATGAGTCATGTCATTCTTCTTGGTATGCTCTCTGTCTCAGTTCTTCTAGGGATTGAAACTTTTTGTGCTGATTCAATGCATAAGCAGAATTAGCCAAGACAGAGGAAAACGGTGTATGGACCTGGGCTAAAGCGAGCTGATTTTGCGGGGGGTATAGCCCTTAAAGCACTCGCCAGAGCGCATTTTAATCATCTAGCCATCATCTGCATTCAGCAGGAGCTAGATCTTCATTACATTGGCTGTGATAGCCATAAAGTCAGGCATTAGCTTAGTCTGTACCAACAGCTAAAGCGCAAGCCGGTAAAAAATAGGCTGGATTATATTTGAAGCTATTCTTCAACAATGGCACGGTGGGTGAGTTTGCCACGTGTCGTATACAAATAGACTTCCTTGATTTCGTCTGCAGTACAGCCCTTTAGCAGCAGGTTAAAGTTATCACCGTAGTAGGTTTGCTTAGGAAATTTAACCGTATATGGTTCTATACCAATAACTTTGCAGTTGGGGTTGTCTATTTCCACTTTATCCAGTACATCGTTAACTTCTGAGACTACTCTTAAGCGGGTGCTATCTAAGACAGTGGATGTGATGACTGTAAACCCAACATAAGTTTCGGCAGGCCTAAACTTCACTTCAAGTGCTTCACCGGGCAATAGCTTTCTTTTCATCTGTGGCGGTGGAATATCAATATTTTCAGCCCCTTCATAAATACTGTCCGGGTCATAGCGGTCATGCGCGATGGCGGCCGCTTCAGCCTCACGCTCTTTTGTCTCATCTTTTATAGCGCTGTCATCAGATGAAACGGATTCATGTTCGCTATTAGCAGCAGAAGCTGGACTTTCAGGTGTTTTGCTGCAGGCGGTGAGCAGGGTAAAAAGTGCAGCCGTGATGATCAGTTTTTTCATGGCGGTATGTCCTTTAAAACGGGAATGCGGGTAAATCCAAAGGGCCTGATTATGGCTTTGTGAACTGGGTGCGCTGCACATACTTCAGTACGCATAAGCCTTTGACATACAGCCAGCGGTCATTAGAATTCTCGGCGTGATAATCAAAAACCTGATAGGCAAAGTCATCCAGGTCTAATAACTTGTGCTGATGCAAATCCTTGCCTTCCCGGATGAGCCCATTCAGATCACCGCTATAGATGAAATAGCGCAACGGATCATCTTTGGGGATGACCTGCCACTGCTTGCTGAGTGCCACAAACGCATTGCAATTGGTATTGCCCTCACAGCGTTTCACTGCAGGTGCGGCAGAAGGATCATTGACCAGCGCCATCACCTGCGTCATGTCTGCATGACTTAAGCCCGGTAATGCCAGACTGGCTACAATCACCCCTGACTGCAAAAAATTCTTGATCTGTTTATTCATTAAAATCGTTCCAAATTATTGTTGTTGAATAAGTTTTAAGTAAATGGAATTAATTAAACATGGACACCGGCCAAACCATGGCTTTGCCCAGGTTATAGGCATAACTGCGGTCTGCGGTCGCGCTGCAACCTTTTAAATATGCTGAAAACAGCAGGGCAATTACGATATATACCCCGATCAGATAATGCTTGATTTGCATATTCGCACCCCTAGCGAGACTGGCAGGCTTGAGCTGCACGTAGCATCTGCTCGGTAAAATCCTGAGGCAGATCAAGTTGACTGACATTCTGTTGGCCCAGCTTTTCCATAAATGCAGGAGAGTAATGAGCTTCCAGCCGGTCATAGACACAGGAACAGGTGGAACGGTCTGTGCCACCCGACTGGCAGCCGGCATTAAAATCACGTTTGGATTTGCTTTCGCAGCCAGCTAACACGGCAGCCGCCAGCAGCACAATGCCCAGTAAGGGCAGACGATTAGAAAAAGACATTATAATTCTCATCATAAACAGAGGATGATCGGCGTCTGATTTAAGAAGGTATAAGAGATCAGGATGTTTTACCGGTGCGGCGTTTTATTCCAGCCGGCCAGTTCAACCAAGAGCCAGAACAGCAGCATCATCAGCAAAAAGCCAATAACAGCCGGGCCCAGCCAGATCAGTATCCCCATCATTAACATCAGGCGTGCAAGGATCTTCATTACCAAAGCAGGGCAGAAGAACCGGATTGTTTAGATAGAGAAGAAGGGATGGGAATAGAGCAAACAGCAAATAAGAAAACAGTCATGATGACTCCTTTGGGTATAAAGAAGTTTCACCGCATCACTGCTAAATAATGGTGGCGAAACGAAAAGGGGTTAGCAGACTGATACCCAAAAAGATCAGCACACCCGAAGGTGTCCCCCTCCCGTTCCGCCG
The DNA here is from genome assembly GCF_000582925.1 of Acinetobacter sp. 1294596. Taxonomy (NCBI): domain Bacteria; kingdom Pseudomonadati; phylum Pseudomonadota; class Gammaproteobacteria; order Moraxellales; family Moraxellaceae; genus Acinetobacter; species Acinetobacter sp. 1294596. Next base: position 3,819 of record NZ_JFCC01000025.1, read on the forward strand.
CAAAGGGGGACACACAGGGTCGCCCACCAAAAAGATAGACTTTTTAGTGTGCATTGGGTAAACGGTCTGCTAAAACCGGCTGGCAATGTAGGCCAGCATGCTTATGATAATGCCAAGCTGCAAGCCGGTCAATTTCATTTCTATATCGCCGAATAATAGTAAGACTAAATAATATAAGAACAAGATTCTAAAAAATTTCAGATACATAACACCTGAATGAAGCAGCAGCTGAACATTTCTCCAGATCAGGACAAATGAGCTGCTGACCCATAAATATATTTTCAGGAGTTTCTTATGCCGTATCGAGATTTTGACCAGATGGAAGATTCAAACTTTTCACAATATGAACCGTTAAAACCGGCGCTACAGGAATGGGGTCTTCGCAATTCACCCACCACTCTGGCGGTGCTGGGCATGTCGCTGGCGAAGTCACTGGGCTATTCACCTTTTATTGGTGGGATTGCAGGAGCCATGCTGGGTGGGGTAATTCTGGTCATTGCTGACCAGACACAGGCATCTTACCGTTCGCCATTGCATAAATAGTAGACCGTTTATATTCGTACTCTTAACAGTTTAAATTTATTCATTATTTATCATCAGGATTAGATTATGGCACATCAACTTGAACAAATGGCCTATGTCGGTCAAACCCCCTGGCATGGTCTGGGCAACCAGCTCACGCAAAACCAGCCGATTGAAGTCTGGGCACAGCAGGCTGGCATGAACTGGCGCATTGAATCATCCCATGTCAGCTATATGGCTCAGAATGATCGTGGGCAAAGCATCATCATGCCCTTTGAAGAACAGCGGGTACTGTACCGCTCAGATACGCATGCCCCATTATCGGTAGTCAGTCAGCGCTATCAGGAAGTGCAACCCAAACAGATCTTGGAGTTCTACCGTGATTTAACCGAGCAGTCCGGATTTGAACTGGAAACTGCAGGGGTTCTGAAAGGCGGCAAGAAGTTCTGGGCATTGGCACGGACAGGACAAAGTGCAGCCTTAAAAGGCAAAGATGTTAGCAATGCTTATATCCTCTTGGCTACGGCGTGTGACGGTACATTGGCAACCACGGCGCAATTTACCTCAATCCGTGTGGTCTGCAATAACACCTTGGCGATTGCACTTAAAGGACAAAGCAGTGCTGGAGTGGTTAAAGTCCCGCACAGCACCCGATTTGATGCAGGCAAAATCAAACAGCAGTTGGGTATCTCGGTACGGCAATGGGATGAGCATATGTACGAGATGAAACAGCTCAGTCAGCGTAAAGTCACACAGACTGAAGCGGCAGCATATTTTGATGCGGTATTCAACAATACCGGCCTCAGTCCAATAGAGCAGGACGAAGGCATTATTCAGTTCTATCGTAATGTCGCTAGCCAGGCCAACCCGGTCCCTAAAGCTGATAACAGGACTGAACCGAATGGGCGCGCGATGTCAAAAGTCATGACCATGTTTAACGGGCATGGCCGCGGGGCGGAACTCAGTTCAGCCAAAGACACCGCCTATGGCTTGCTATGCGCTATTACCGAGTTCACAGACCATGAACGTCGTGCCATGAGTCAGGATCATCGTCTCGATTCAGCCTGGTTTGGTGCAGGCGCCGGACTCAAGCAGCGCGGGCTGGAACAGGCGCTGCGTATGCTTGCCTAAACTGAATAGACCTTAGTTTCATGAATTAGTCTAAGTATTACTGAACGAAGCCAAACATTTCTCTTCACCTGTGAAGCAAATCTTAGCCTTTAAAGCCGCGTCTTCGGACGCGGCTTTTTTATGCCCCAAATTTAATATTAAAGGAAATTTCTATGAACTCAGCTTTAATTAATCCAAACAATGCAATACTGAATATACATACCAACTGTCCGAAACTGTTTACCGCTAAACGCTTTGTGGAGACCAAAAATATGAGCCAAGCGGAATGGCTTGAAGTAAGACGCAAGGGCATTGGCAGTAGTGACTGTGCTGCTGCCTGTGGCCTTAATCCCTATATGTCGATGCTGGAATTGTGGATGATCAAAACAGGACGGATTCAACAAAGCATTGAAGAGGATAGTGAAGGCTATGCACCTTTATATTGGGGTAAGCGACTTGAACCGCTTGTTGCCGAGTATTACAGCATGCATACCAAATATAAAGTCCGTCGGGTCAATGCCGTATTACAGCATCCTGATCCCGACAAGTATTTCATGCTGGCTAATCTGGATTATTCCGTAGTGGGTGATGCAGATGTACAGATTCTGGAGTGCAAAACCGCAGGGGAATATGGGGCTAAACTCTGGCGAGATGGTGTGCCTTTATATGTACTTTGCCAAGTGCAACATCAATTGGCAGTGACAGGCAAAAAAGCAGCGCATATTTGTGTGCTGCTCTGTGGACATGAAACACGCATTTTTAAAGTCACGCGTTCTGAATCGGTGATACAACACATCATTAATGCGGAACGTTACTTCTGGGATTGTGTGGAAAAGGATATCCCACCTGAAGCAGATGCCAGTGAATCGGCAGCCAAAGCTTTACAGCTACTCTATCCTGAACATGTACCACTCAGTACTACCGATCTATCTGAAGACGAGCAAGCCAATCAACAATTTGAGCAAATGATCCGAGTACGCAATCAAGTTGAAAAGTATCAGGAGCAATTTGACTTCCTTAAACATCAGTTGCAAGCCAAGATGCAACAGGCTGAGCGCGCCACCTTTAAAACAGGTTCAGTGACGTGGAAGAAATCTAAAGACTCGATTGCTTTGGATACAAAGGCTTTACTCAAATCACACCCTGAATATCTCAATCAATTTCAGCAGAACAAGCAAGGCACACGGCGTTTTCAGATTTATGTTAATGGTGGATAAGTCAGATTTTTATCCATACAAGCATCAAGCCAGTAATTCAATCACACAAGCTTATATCAGAGTCCATGCCTACAGCATGGGCTTTTTTATGCCTATTCAATTTACAAAAAGAGGAAATCAATATGATCAAAGGTTTAGCGATTACACCGCCAATACTAGGACGGATCAGTATCGGTAAGAGGGTTGAGAAAAATGGTAAACGCATCCCTGAAAAGGATGACCAATTTACCATTACCAGCCAAATCCAAAATAAGGACAGTGGTTGGGTCAAACATCCACTCGATGAACAACTTCGAGTTAAAGCACCCAATCAAAAAATCAGAACCATTCCAGTGCGGATGATCTTTAATGATCCTGAACTCAATCTTCGTGCAGAGTACAGCCTATTTGACCGTCAAACGGGTAGACCTGTTTGTGTGGGTAATGGAGAAACTTGCCAGCGACTGACCCATCAAGGGGTTGAGCATCATCCTTGTCCATCTCCAGATTTATGTGCATTGGCCCAAGGAGGGCTGTGTAAACCGTATGGCCGACTCTATGTGAATTTAGATGAATCCGATGAGTTGGGTACATTCATCTTTAGAACCACAAGTTTTAATAGTATTCGTACTTTGGCAGCAAGACTCAACTATTACCATGCGGCATCGGGTGGCTTACTGTCATGTCTACCGCTACAACTGACACTTCGGGGAAAGTCCACTACGCAAAGCTATCGTCAGCCGGTGTATTATGTGGATTTAACCTTACGAGATGGCACAAACCTTCAACAAGCGATTCAAACTGCCAAGGAGATTGACCAACAAAGTAAAACCGTAGGCTTCAATCAAAATGCCTTGGACGCAATAGCACGACTAGGCTTGAGTAATGCACAGTTTGAGGTGAATGCGGAGGAAGGATTGGATTTGGTTGAGGAGTTTTACTCGGATGAGGTTGTTGAGTCTGAACAAACTCAGACTGACTCAAAAACTAAGGCAAAGCCTAAATTCAATCAAGATGATGGATTTGTACAGGATATGCATAAAGAGTTACAGGGGAGTGTGAGGGCAGTGAATTAGTTAATTTTTACAGATCTCCTGATTATTTGAGCAGTAACGCTCGCATTATTGATTTGGAGTAAATTTCATGAATGCGTTTGTTGGACAAACTTTTCAAATGAATCAACTGATTAGTATTAAAGAAGTTATTAAATTTGTTGGTGTAGGTAGATCAACAATCTATGAAATGATGGATGAATACTCACCTTACTATGATCCGACTTTTCCCAAAAAAGTAAAAATTACACAGAATCGTATCGGTTGGTCTGCTTATGAAATTCATCAGTGGATTGAAAATAAGTTGGCGAGCCGTGAATAGAAAGGGAGTTTTTGCTCCCTTATTTTTTTGTTTTTTAGTAGACTAATTGTGATTTTTAGCCTAAGTATTCGTAATTAAAACAATAGACTACTACAATAAGAATGCAGAAGAATTTACAGCTTCAACGTTTGAAGTTGATATGAATAGCCACCGATTTTGTAGACAACTTTTAGTTAGATAAAATGGCTAATTAACGAGGTGCTTATGAGCATGAGGCTTATAATGGGGTCTGGGCATGTGCCTCTTTATTGCATTGTGAGCGTGAATGCTTAGCTGAAGTCATAGGAAAGTTGATAATTGCCTTGAAACCAAATGGTGTGCTTTATATGTCATTTAACTATGGCGACAGTGATCGAGAAAAGAACGGTCGTCAATTTACTGATTTAAATGATGCTCAAGCGGAGGTTCTATTTAGGCAGGAATTGTATTCATAACATAAAACCATGCTGTGCTGTTTTAGTTTAAAAGCAAGAAATTATCTAATACATATGTATTTATCTAACTTTGTTGAGATGCTATAAATATTAATTAATTCAATGTTTATTTTATAAAGAAAAAATGAGTCAAGATACGAAGTACCAAGTATTTATTAGTTCAACATATACAGATTTAATAGAAGCGCGAAGTGCCGCAATTAATACTGTTTTAGAATCTTATAACTTTCCAGTAGGTATGGAATTATTTGGTGCTGATAATGATGAGCAATGGACAATTATTAAAGATTTAATTGATTCAAGTGATTTTTATATTTTAATATTGGGTCATCGATACGGTTCGATCTCGAAACAAGATGGGATTAGCTTTACAGAAAAAGAGTTCGATTACGCTATCAGTAAAGGGTTAAAGATACTTTGTTTTGTTCGTAATGATAATGTTCCTACACGCCCGCATGAACGAGATGCTAACAATGAAAATATTGATAAACTACAGCGTTTTCGAGAAAAGGTTCTGACTGATCGTTTGTGCGAATTTTGGGATACGGTAGATGATTTAAAACATAAGATTTCAAATTCACTTTATAAAAACATGAGAAAGCATCGGGGGGGCGGTTGGATCAGAGGAAACCAAATTTCAGGTCAACTTGCTGAAGAACTAGCTAAGCTCAGTGAGGAAAATAGAAAACTCCGCGAAGAAAATGAACGTATTAAAGAGTCGATTAAAGTAAAACAACCTTTACTTAAAGTAAGCATTAATGACATAGCGAATACTTCAATAGAAGAGTTTGATCAAATAGAGCTATTTTGGTTCAAATTAAGGGAGGATGACTACTATGAAAAACCTGAAAGAATTTCCACTCGCATGGAAATGCGACGTGCAGGAGATTTATTGACAACTCATTCAATTTTGGGAATGCATGATATAAAAAAATATATTCAAGAATATAATGATGAAGTTGATGCTATTTCAGAAGTAGATATAAATAATCATAATCACGCTTTAAGAGCACTTCATCAGTTAGAAGTAAGATCAAGTCAGTTAAATATTGCTGTTGAAAATATTGGTAATAATTTGGCTAACATGATTAGTGTAGAAATCGAATTTCCAAATTTTATTACAATTATTGATGATAAATCTGATGAAGATATTAAATGGTATCAAAAGAACATACAGAAAAGTTTGATTCCAAATATTAAGTCACCCGAGGCAAGACAGCAGGAATATATGTCAGGAGTGTTAAAAAACTTAGCGACTATAGATTACGGAAGTTTAATGCCAAAAGTAAATATGGGCTTAAGTGATAGCTACTCCGATGAAAATACTATTTACATTACAACTAATTCACTTTTACATACAAGAAAAATAAAATTTGATAATTATTATCTAGTTCCTAACGCTATTGATGAAGGTGTAATAAAAATAAATATTATGTGTGCGGAATATACAGATCCTATTTCTTTTGAAATACCAGTAGTTGTTACTGCTTAGAGGGGCTAATGGAAATTACTCATATCGTTGGACTGCTTGGTGCCTTAGTTGGAATTATTGGTATATTTTTTAAACGACAAGAAATCACAGCTTTGGCGCATAAAGATTATACGGCTAAACTTGATTCAACAAATAGATTTTTCGAAAACTTTTTTGAGAAATATGGAGTTAGGAGATTAGTTCTTGATAGGGCAGCACAAGAACTAGCTAGGTTGGATTATGTTGACTATGATTTTATTTGTTATCTAGTAAAGTTACATGAGGCTCGGTTAATTAATTTAGATCAAATTATTAGACTATATAAATCTGGACGTAAATTTATAGAATATACTCCCCAGCAAAATGTAAGTGCTAGTAATTTTACTAAATAATTCATTTTTTTTCGCTTTTTTTATCTCTTCTTTTATTTGATCCTTCACCGATATTATTTTTTCTCTATCTTCAATTTCCAAGATTCTCTGTTTTTTTAATAAAATGGATTTTATTTTACTATCATCATTTAATACTGTTTTTTCAAGCTCTTCTAATTTTAAAATGTGAGTATTAAGCCTTGTAAATGATTCTAAATTTATATCATCAAAGTCAAAGGAGGGTATATCTTTTAATATACTTTTTGCCCGTTCATTTAATTGGTCAATTAAATTATATAAAAGGAGACTAAACGCTTCATCTTTGCTTTTAATATCATTGAGTATGGCCTCATAGGGAGTTTTAGAGAAATTTAATTTCTTAATTTTTTTTAGTACAGTATTCCAATTATCTAATGCAATTGCAGCTTCTTTTTGTAATTCATTCTGCAGATATTCATCAAATGTTAAAAGTCTTGCAGCTGTTGCATGATCCACTACTTGTAAGCAAGTCGGACAATGATCCCCTTCTAAAACTGGAAAATTGTTATTTAAACATTCTATAAAATTTTTAACGGATTTCCACATTGTAATCCATTCTTCAGATCCGATTTCAGATATGGGTAATACAGAAAAAGTTGATTTACTTAACAAGTCTGCTGCATTTTTTGTCTGAACTTTTTTTTCATGTAATTCTTTAATTTGTTGAAATTTTTCAGATCCTAATTCATTTATAAGTGATGTCAGGAATACTTGAAGTGGGACAATTCTTAATCTTCTATTTTTATATTCTTCTCGAAGTTTTTCAGGTGTATTGTTTTCTAATTCCAATACTTCAACCCGTAGGTCAGATAGTTCTTTTAACTCTTCCTGCGTTGCACACAGCAGATCTACTTGATTTGGATCTAAAGATGCGCTTATAACTAATTTGCTAGGTGTTGTATTTGAATTCATCTTTGGCAGAACAGTGGCCGCAGCATAAAAAGTTTCTTCTGTTTTTGCTTTATTCTTTATGAATTCACTTGTTTTTAGTAATTCATCCAATAATTTTAAAGCAGTAGGTTTGAAATCTAATGGACCAGTCTTAGATAAATAGTGAATTGATGAGCTTGTATCAAAGACTCTAATTGATTTTAGGCGAGGATGTGGTTCTAGCTTATTGTTCCATTCTATTATTTCAGAAATACCATTTGATTCTATATGAAACTCAGCAGTTGGTATTCCAGCATTTACTTGAAAGATATTACTTCTTAGTTCTGGTGGCTCACCTCTGGTTAGACATGCATTCTTAAGTATTTTTGCATAACTTGATTTTCCAGCTCCATTATGCCCATAAATAACTGTTAATCCAGTAGTTGAAAATTCAATTTTTTTTGTGATACAAGATTTGAGATATTAGTTGTATTTCCAATAGAAACTAATCTTGTCTCTTCTACTTCTTCATGATAACCCGTAAGTTCTACTGGCTTAGTTAATGAAGGGTAGTTTGCACACTTTTCTTCTAGTCCAAATTCCATTTTAGCAATTAAATATGCTTCCTCAAGTTCTACAGATGATAACTCACCACATTCAATGGCTCGATTTATGGTGAATCGCCACCAGTTTGGTTTACTTTTATTATTTAGAAGCTCACATATTTTAGATGCTACAGGCATTATTTTCCCCTGAATTTATTATATGGAATTAGTGATTTTTATAATATATCAGTAACAATGAATAATTTATGTCATCATAACTTTAGTCTAGGTTAAGTGTATATATTAAAGACCTTATTTTAAAGATGTCCCAAATTCGAGCTGTGTAGCTAAACCACTTATAGAGTAATTATGCGTAGCTTTTTCAACGATCCACTTCAGCTAGTCTACCTCAGCTTTAAAGCCCTGAAGCTTAATGGGGGACCCTGTACTGATCTGTGGTACACCATACGCTAAATTGATACTGAATTTCGCCATTTGGCGCTTAATCTCAGCCATCTTCGCAGCACTCACACGTTCAGCTTCGACTTTGTTGGTAAATGTCCCTTTTAAGTGTTTCACCTTGCCTTTCTCACCAGTGATAACCTTTTCACGTTTGGCTTTACCAGTGACATGGTAGCTTGTAGATACACCCGTATAGTCTGAGTCACGGTCTTGCTTTGAATAACGGAATTGGTCGCCATTTTTACGGGTAATGGTGATTAATGGTAAATCTTTACCAGAAGCAGTTTTTGCGGTACCAGTTTTAAAAATTAGTAAACGATCTTTTTAATCACCATTTCAGCGTCATTTTGCTTTGAGATCCGAACAAGTAGATTGAGATCTGATTCATTAGTCTGGTCGATATGCTGAAGGTCGATCTTCTTTAGGTCATCGGCCATGACTAAAGTTAAGTATTGACGTTTCTTGCGTCCTGTAGCCATAGTATTGTTTGCGTATTGCCTTGGTTATTAAAAGTTTATAAAGGAAGGGTAAAATTGAGTATAAATCCAGATTGAATTTTAAGCTAATGCTAAGTTTTTAATGGATATTTATTCCAAGTTAAACTGACACCATCTCAATCGGAAAGCTAATATAATGATAGAGTGAATTTTAGATATTTTTTAGTTTTCTTTATCTATCATTAATCAATACTTCTAGGTCTAGAGGAGCTTGGAAAATTAGTTTCTAATAATGCTCTTCAATCTTAAACAGTTGCAATAGGCGTAACTGGAGACCCCACAGCTCCTGTCAAACGTAATGGAGGAGCCGTTAATAAAAAGCTAGACCGATGATGAGTTCTTAAATATTTAGCTAAATCAGATAAATACCATAACTCACCTAAAGGAATTCCAAGTTTAAATAGACAATGTTGATGTAAAGGTAAGGCTGAACAGCAAGACTGTCTTTGGCTATATGGAAATTCTTCAACTGAGTAATTATCAGCAGCTATTGCAGCAATTCCTGAATCTGTAATCCATTCCAATAACTTTGGATCGCCACCATTTAATACAGCGCCGGTTCGATTTAGAACTTTAATATTGGGAGACTTATTCATTTTTAATAGTGCTTCTGCATAACCTGTATGTAAACAGAGAATATCTCCTACGCCAATTTTTAATTGATCCTTTTCAATAATATCTTTAATAATTTCATATCCGACATTAGTCCTTTCTGTACCAAGATGATGAGCTAAATCAATCATTACAGCCCGGCCTTGTAAACCATGTTCAGCTAGATGTTCGATACCTAATTTTATTGCAGAGGACGTGCTTTGGCTTTTTATATTTTGGAGGCCAGTATCTTCTAAGCAATCAGGATAGATCATAGAATCTCTTGCGGAAAATCCATTATAGTAAGCTGCTTCTTCTTCTCCATTTTTATATAGGTCAAACATAGTACCTACATGAGCGAAAGCGTCCCATTGTGTGGAATACTGCAAGTGTAAAATAGCTAAGTCGTCACTCATGACATCAGAGATTTCATGATCAAATTGATTCATTTCACAGTTAAAATTGACTTTACCATATCGTTGTAATGGACGAAGAATTGGAGGATTTCTATTTATATTTAGTGCATTACCACCAGGATAGTCCAATGGTAAACTTAAGCAAAAAGTTTTTCCTTCTTTAACCTCTCGGATACCTTCAAGTACTTTTTCAGCGTTAATTAAGTTTAAACGACCAATACGATCATCATCACCAAAATCTCCCCAATTTGATCCCTTAGGACGTTGTAACCATCTTCTCATGATACTTTTTCCTTAGTAAATTTATTTAGACAGGAGTTGCTCCGATACTCATACCGCCACACACGTATAGAGTCTGGCCTGTAACAAAACTTGCTTCATCACTTAAAAAATATGAACATGCATGTGCAATATCTGAAGGTTGTCCCAGTCGTTTTACAGGAATACTTTGTAAAATCTGTTGCGTTACGGGTGAATCGGGTGGGTTAGCTGCGGTGAAAAGCTCTGTTTCTATTGGACCCGGTGCAATCGAATTTACAGTAATACCATAAACACCAAGTTCTAGCGCTGCTACTCTACTTAAGCCAATAAGGCCAGCTTTGCTCACTGCATAAGCACTTCGCTGTGTTTTACCTAAAGCTGCTCTAGAAGACATATTAACAATACGTCCAAAGTTTTCTGATTTCATATTTGGAAGTAGGGCTTGAATACACTGTAAGGAGCATCGTACATTGAGACTAAGTACTTGATTAAAATCGTCTAAACTTTGATTCTCAATATTGTCTGGTTTGACCATTCCAACATTATTCACTAAGCGAGTAATGGGGCCATCTTTTAGAAGCTTTTTCAGTGCGGCGGCAGTTGCTTCTACATCTAATAAATCGACTTCTATATCCGCACTCTCTTTATCTAAAATAATTGGATACCATCCATTTTTTTTACATTGTTGAGCAATTGCAGCACCGATTCCTCGAGCACCGCCTGTGATGAGAACTTTATTAATTTTTGACATGATTACATTCCTTGTAAAAAAAGCATGGTAAAACCATGCTCTCCATATTTTTATAAGCAAAATTTTCCGTCCAAATAAGCCTTTCTCCAGCGGTCTATTTTGATTTTCTGAAATAGACCTCCAATGTAAAAAGGATCTTGTTCAATAAATTTTTGAGCAGCTTCTCTTGAAGCTACATCAATAATATAAATTCCACCGCCTAAGTCTTGGCCATTATCATCCAACTTTGCGCCACAAGCTAAAAGTAGTTCAAGATTTTGATTTAGATAATCTAAATGATCCTGTCTTAATTTTTTTCTAAGAAGTTGATGGTCTATTTTGTCCCAGGTTTCTACAACATAAGGCATTTTAATTTCCTCGTATATTAAGCTCTATTAGAATGAAAATGGATATTCAAGAATTAAACGGACTTCATCAATATTCCCATATCTATAGCCTTTAGTTGCTCTATGAGTGGCTTGACGAAGACGAACATCAAGATCTTTCGCAATGCCTTGCTTAACTTTGTAACGTAATTCGATATCTCTTTCCCAATGTTTGTTATCTATACTCTGGTCATAAACATGACGTTTGGTGTAAAAAACATTATCACTCCCTGTATTATCCATATCCCAGCCATATAGATAACGAGTCATAAATGATAAACCATCAACTCCATAAGGTGAGAAGTCGATTTCATATTTAACTTGAGCTGATTTTTCTTTGGCCTCAGTAAATGTTGAGAACTGCACAGTATTGGGGGTACTAGGAATTCCTCCATTATTGTTAAATCCTATCCAGTCAAAGGGCTCGTCACCTAATACTTGTTGATAAGCTAAACTGAAATTGTGGTTAGATAATTTATAGGTTCCCATTACTGAAACAATACTTGTACTAATATTTCCGCCCGTGGCATCACCTGTATCTCGGTTAATATAGTTATTTGTTTGTAGATTGAAATTTGATTGAGCATCAATTTGATGTTTATATTTTGCTCCTAAATAATATTGCATCCAGACATTCTCTAATTCTGAAATATAAGCAGAAGTTTCAATATTATCGTGTTTATGGGTTGCTCCTATATAGGCAACATAATCACCTTGAATTCCATTATTGTAATCAGTATTAAAATAGTTTAAGCGATCGGTCGAATCAACAGGGCTCATCTGCGTAAAATAACCAAAATCTAAATTGAGATTCTCAAAGCTCTGATCCTTAATCGATAGACCTGTCGACATTGAAGGAAGTAGACGCGAATAATTGGTTCCAAGAATAGGATTGTTCGGGAATTGATTACCTAGTACTGCTTCAGTTTCCTTATATTTTGCCCGTAAGGCACCGCCAAATTCGGCGGTTGCCGATTTAGGTTTTCCTGTCGAGTCGACTTCTAAATTATTTGTACCAGTTCGATATCCATCACTATCGAGTTTTAAAGCAATCAGGCCATAACCGTTTAAACCGAACTGTATAGGCGTATCTGTCCAACCTGTCTCTATGTTGGCAATGAAACCTTGGGTCCATTCTTCACGATAACCTTTACGTTCAGATACAGGTAATTGAGCATTCTGTCCGGCAGAATTAAATTCACCTTTACGAAAGTCGCGATTGAAATAATAGTTTTTTGCTAGCACATTAAATTTTGTATCATCAATAACATCAGCCCGAGTTGTATTGATACTGGTTATGGATAGGCAAAGAGTACCCATAACCAGTAAATTTTTATTTACTGGTTTTTTCATTTTTTTAAATCCTTTTAAGTATTAAAAATAATTATTCAGACAGTTGAGGGGATCAATTAAACACGATCCCAAGTATCTGAAGGTTCAAAGATAAATCCATTATCTTGTTTACGAATGTAGCCACAATACGGGTCACCAAAGTGAACAGGCAAGAGTAAAGCTTCTCGGCTTACAGCACGCTCCAAGCATTCAAGCCGAGTTTTTCGTGCGATATCCGGCCAAATGCAATAACCTGAATTGATTTCAGGACGAACAATTTGTAGTGGACTATGGAATACGTCGCCACAAAAGATTGCTTCTTCTCCTTGAGAGCTAACACGAAAAGTGACTTGTCCTGGGCTATGACCGGGTGCAGGCTCTACAACTAAGCAATCGGCAATTTCAGTGTGAGGTTTTATAAACTCAACCAGACCTTCGTTAAATACGGGCATTACACTATCGAAGAAGGAATCACCAAAAACATCGATAACGCCAGGTTCTTTATTTTTTCCTTCATGACAAAAATCAAAGTCCTCTTTAGGTAAATAGTATTTGGCATAGGGAAGGTTGGTGTCCAGCGGTTGTCTTTCCAAATCGTATTCCAGCCAACATGGTCAGAGTGTAAATGGGTAATCACCACATGAGTTACCTTTTCAGGAGGTGCGCCAGCAGCTGTCATCCACTCAGTGATCAAGTTATTCAGCATATGCATCCGAGGAATTTCTGGACGTTGTTTGAAATTACCAACACCGGTATCAATCACAATAATATTATTACCCGCATGAACCACCCAAAATTGAATACTGACAATAAGACGATTCATTTGTGGAATCCAATGATGTGGTGCAAGCATATCTTTATGCTCTTCTAACAGACTTTGATCTGCTGTCGGAAATAAAAATTTTGGATCATGGCTCGGGCCAGCATATTCATGAATACGGGTTACTTTTACTTCACCAATCATTCTTGATTCAATCATGGGTCACTCCTTAACAAATATTCTTTAATTTAATACTTAAACATGTTCAAATAGGGCAGCTAAACCTTGTCCACCACCAATACACATAGTCTCTAAACCATATCGAGCATTACGGCGTTTCATCTCATGTACTAAAGACGTCATGATACGAAGTCCTGTTGCACCAATAGGATGACCCAGAGAAATTCCTGAACCGTTCACATTGATATGAGAAGTATCAGTAATATTTAAGCCTTTGATTACTGCTAAGGCTTGAGCTGCAAAGGCTTCATTGATTTCGATCAAATCAATTTCTTTAAGAGACATATCTAGTTTTTTAAGTAGTTTATTCACCGCAGATACAGGGCCAATACCCATTCGGCTTGGATCGCAACCTGCCGCGCTCCAGCCGGTGATTTTGGCTATCGGTTGCAAATGATGTTTTTCTAAATATTCTTTACTTACAATTAGGCAGCCTGCAGCAGCATCGTTTTGTTGACTTGAGTTACCTGCGGTGGTGACACCATTTGGCAATAAGGTTTTTAGTTTAGCTAAACTTTCAATAGTACTATTTGCACGAATACCTTCATCAAAATCAATAATTTTGGATTCTTTTTTGGATTTCACTTCAAGCGGAATCACTTCCTCTTTAAACTTTCCTGTATCCCAAGCTTGCTGGGCTTTTTGATGACTTTGTAGAGCAAAAGCATCACACTCTTCACGACCAATATTATAGTCTCGGGCCAGATTATCAGCAGTTTCTGGCATGCCTGAAATAGCTCCAAAGCGTTCAATCGGCTGAGATCTTTCACGACCACGTTCCAGTCGATCAAAGAAAGTGACATTACCTGCGCGGCTACCCCAACGCATATTGGTAGAGTAATATTCAATATTACTCATACTTTCTACACCAACAACCATAATAGCTTCAGCATTTCCGGATTGAATGGTCATTGCTGCATTGATAATCGCTTGTAAGCCTGAACCACAACGTCGATCTAATGTATAACCGGGAACTTCAATTGGAAGTCCTGCAGCTAAAGCCGCATAGCGTCCAATACAAGGTGCCTCACTAGATGAGTATGACTGCGCAATAATGACGTCATCTAAAGTGCTAGTATCTATTCCAGTTTTCTCTACGATGGATTGAATGACTTTTACAGCGAGATCGACTGCAGTTAAAGAGGCAAGTACACCACCAAATTTACCAATTGGGGTACGCAGTGGGCTGATAATATAAGCGTCTTTCATTTTGAATTCCTTTAAATTAGTGCCAAATCCATAGCCTGTTGTTCAAGTTCTTTTTGAAAATGGGGATGTGCAATTGCAATCATTTTTTTAATGCGTTGGGGAATGCTTAAACCGCGTAAATCGGCGATTCCATATTCAGTCACAATCAGCCCGGCATCACTGCGCGGTGTAGACACGGGGCCTTGTAGCTTGCTTACGATACGACTAAAACTTTTTCCAGAAGCAGGCAGGGCAATAATTGAAACGCCCCCATGAGACTGATTGGCTGCACGAATAAAGTCTAAAGCTCCACCTACAGCGCCCACATAGGTTTTATTGGCAATCTCAGCATTTACCTGACCTGTTAAATCAACTTCAATTGCCGAGTTGATCGCAATAAATTTTTGAATAGCAGCAAGAGTCGCAGCATGATGGGTATATTCGGTTGAACGCAGTTCAATGCCTGAATTTTGATGAACAAATTGATGTAATTTAGAAGAACCTACAATTAAACCTGTGATGGTTTTTCCAGGATTAATACTTTTTTTCTGATTGGTAATCACCCCTTTTTGCATCAATTCTGCAACACCATCACTAATAATGCCTGAATGAATACCTAAATGTTGATGTTGATCCAAAGCCTGCATAATGGCCTCGGGAATAGAGCCAATTCCAAGTTGTAAAGTTGAATGATCGGGGATGCAAGAGGCAACATTTTGAGCAATTCTTTGAGTAGTTGCTGAATAATCAGCACTATGTTGTGCTTCGATTTTCCGGTCGGTATACACCATCACATCAAAATCAGCCTCAGTTAAATATTCATCCGAATACACCCAAGGTGCTTGCTGATTGACTTCTGCAATCACAATTCGAGCATGTCGGAGGGCAGATTTTAAATAATCTTGTGCCAAGCTATAACTATATTGTCCTTGAGCATTTGCTGCTGAAACCTGAATCAATACAACATCTAGTTTAAGCTGTTGATCTTCGATTAAACGGGGAAGTTGCGAATAATGCACAGGCACAATATCTAAAACCTGATGTTGTGCAAGGGTTCGATTATGTCCTGCACCACAATAGCTCAGATATTCAACATGTTCGGAGTATTCAGGTAGGCAAGTAGGAAACTGGCTAATACCTAAAAAAACTTTAAGTTTCCCAATTTTTTTACGATTTTGAATTAAATTTTGAGTAAGCGGTATGGGCTCAGCTTGAGCCTGGCCCCATACCACGCGATCACCATGTCGAACATAGCTGGATAAATCAAGCTGAGAAATATCGTATATCTTTTCCATGATGATCATCCTTGATCTTAAAAGGTATTCAGCGTTAGTGAATTGAAGATGGGTGTTGAGATAATGCTGTCACTTTAATATCCATATAGGGAAATAAAGGCAAACTCATCAGTAAATCATGTAATTCATTATTGCTTTCAACATCAAAAATACTGATGTTGGAATATTTACCTGTGACACGCCATAAATGTGGCCATTTACCTGCTTTCTGTAGATCAATAGCACGTTCTTTTTCAGCGCGTTTAATTTCATCCATTTTTACAGGATCACTATCTAATGGAATTTTTACAGTCATTTCTACACAAAAAAGCATATTTATTATCCTTAATATTTGATGAATAAGTCTTATCCGACGTCTTTGGTTATAAATGGCTTCAACTTGCCAATGAAAGTCTTGCCATGTTCAAACCAGTTTTTACGAATTTCAGAGTTCATATAATTTTGCATTTGTTGTTCATTTTCGAACCAGCATTCTCCAATAGCATCGACATCCGGCACATCAAAGAAGGGAACATGAATATCGGTAGGTTCTGAAGCAATCAAGCGAACTTCATATTTATATAAACCTGGAATACCGGCTGACATTTCAAAGTGGCGTAGACATTCTTGATCAAATTTTTCTTTACTCATGTCTTCTGGTTTAGCAAGTAAATAAAGGATACGGATCATATTTAAACTCCCTGTTTTTGATAATGATGAGATATTAAGTTAGGTTCATCTTTAGGCACTCTAATGAGTAAAATAGAGACTGTTGCTAAGCCGTAAGCTGTTAAGCAGAACAAACCGATCGAGGGAGCAAGACCTAATGATTCAGCAAGAATACCCACACCAACGACTGATAGAGCACCAAATGATTTTCCGACATTGTAGGAAAAGCCCATACCTGTGGTACGAATATGAGTCGGAAATAAGTCTGTTAAAAATGGTCCAAGTGCTGCAAACATACCGATTGAAGAGAAACCGACAAAGAAGCCCAGTGCCAAGGTGATGTATTGATTCATTGCAATCAACATATACACCACGGTCACAATCCAGCTCAAAATAGACATACCAATCAGAGTCTGTTTACGACCCCATTTATCAGCTAGATAAGCTGTAAACATAAAGCCTGCAAATGCTCCTGCAGCCATAATTAAAATCGTGACAATTTTAGAACTTGGACTCAGTCCACGCTCATTCATCAGGGTCGGAATCCAAATAAGAATGGCATAGCATGCTGCTTGTAAACCTATAACGAGTAAACTTGCGAAAATGGTTGAACGTAAATATTCTTTTTTGAAAATAGAACTAAAAGATGCTTTCTCAATATTTTCTTTATTTTTAGCCACATCATTAACGAATTTAACTGATTCTTTCACATTACGGCGAATATAAATCACAATTAAAGCGGGAATGACACCAGTCCAAAAAACCACACGCCAAGACCATTCTGGTGGTAGCATCGTAATAAGTATTGTGGCTACAATCACCGATCCTGCCCAACCTAAAGCCATTCCTGACTGGACAAAGCCGACAGCCTTATTTTTGTGTTTTGCAGAAACAGCTTCGGCCATGAGTGCCGCACCCACAGCCCATTCGCCACCAAAACCAAGACCTTGTAGCGTCCTTGCGACTAAAAGCTGTTCATAGTTTTGTGCAAATCCTGCCAGTATGCCAAAAAATGTAAACCATAAAATAGTAAACATCAGGATTTTTACACGACCATAACGGTCGGCCAAAATACCTGCGATCCATCCACCAATGGCAGTAACAATCAGGGCAACTGTACCAATCAGGCCAACCTGAGTTTGGGTAAGAGCCCAAGTTGCCATAATGACGGGTAATAAAAAACTAAAAATTTGCATGTCATAAGAGTCAAGAGCCCATCCTGCATAACATGCCCAAAATGTCTTTTTCTGGTTGGAATCCGATTCCTTGTACCAATTTAACATTCCCATTTACATCTCCTTTGTAAAATCGATTTATAATTTATTTCATTCTTGAAAAATCCAGCGGTACATCTGTAATAGTTTGGATATATTCGGGTGTATGAGGTGAAACGATATCAATTACAAATACTTGGCCTTTAATAAATTCAAAAGTCGCAATCTCTGTATAAACACGGTTTACGCAGGCCAATCCAGTTAATGGATAGCTACATTCTTCTAAAATTTTACTTTGGCCTTGCTTGGTTAAATGTTCCATCATGACGTAAACATTTTGTGCGCCTGAAGCAAGATCCATTGCACCACCTACAGCAGGAATGGCATCTGGATGTCCTGTATGCCAATTGGCTAGATCACCGTTGGCTGAAATTTGGAATGCACCTAAAATACAGTAATCCAAATGTCCACCGCGCATCATTCCAAAAGAGTCCGCATGATGAAAAAAGGCACCACCTTTTTTTAAATCAATCGCTTCTTTTCCGGCATTGATCAAATCCCAATTTTCTTTACCCTTTTCAGCTTGAGTCCATTGACCTAAAACACCATTTTCACTTTGTAGAATCACTTCTTTATCAGTGAAATAGTCTGCAACTAGAGTCGGTAAACCAATACCTAAATTGACATATGAACCTTCTGGTATATCTTGAGCCACACGTTGAGCAAGATTATTTTTTTGTTGGATATCCATAATGCTTATGCTCCAATTTCACTTTTTAGTGTCACACGATCGACAAAAATTCCAGGAGTAATAATGATTTCTGGGTCTAAATCACCAAGTTCACAGATTTGATCTACAGCGACTAAAGTAGTTTTTGCAGCCATAGCCATAATAGGAGCGAAATTACGTGCAGTTTTGTTGTAAATTAGATTGCCCCATCGATCGCCTGCCTTGGCATAAATCAGGCTGTAATCTACGGCCAAAGCTTTCTCAAAGACGTAACCTTGACCATCTATTTCTTTGGTCTCTTTATTTTCTGAAAGTAAGGTGCCATAAGCTGTACGTGTATAAAACCCACCGATACCGCAACCAGCAGCTCTTAAACGTTCTGCAAGCGTACCTTGAGGTACAACTTCAAGTTCAATTTCATTATTGCGATATAGTTCTTCAAAAACATATGCGTCTTTTTGGCGAGGGAAAGAACAAATTAGTTTTTTGACGCGTTTAGCTTTGAGTAGTGCTGCAAGACCTTGATCACCATTCCCCGCATTATTACTTACAATAGTTAGATCTTTCGCACCTTGTTCAATGAGTGCATCGATAAGTTGATTGGGCATACCAGATCCACCAAAGCCACCAATTGCAATGATTGAACCATCTTGAATGTCTATGACAATATCCTTTGCCGAATTGAAGATTTTATTGATCATCTTACTACCTTGTAAAATTCAAGTTTCTTATACTTAATAGTAAGGTCACACATTCTAGTGTTTGGCACAATTTTATAATTTGAAATCTGTGTTAACCTCTAGTTAACGCAAAATTCAGCATAAAAAATCAAATACTTAATGAATGTGTGCTTGTAAACACTGGATAAAATCTTTAGAAAATTGACTTATTTGATTGAAATTTATTGAACAGATTTTAAAGCTGCGCTGCGCCCATTTTTCATTGATTTTGGTGCAGGTAAGCTGGGGATGAATATGCTGGAGGCGCTGAAATGCCGCCAGCGGAATGATGGAGATGCCGGCACCGGCAGCGACCATTTGACAGATGGAATCGTAGCTTGAAACCTGAACTCGGATGTTGATTTTTTTGTCTAGTTGAAGGGCAAGCTTATATAAGAACTGCTGAATGGCGCTGCCTTCGTTTAAGGTCACTACAGAATACTCAATAATATCGATTAAAGTGATATTTTCAATTTCCAGTAAAGGGTGCATTTTCGGTGTAATCAAAACGAGTTGAGAAGAAATTAAAGGTAAAGTCTGTAAATGATCGGTGTCGATATCGCCTGAAATAATGCCTAAATCCACTTGCCGGTCTGCGACCACATGAATGATCTCTTCACTGGTCATCTCTTTCAGATTTACATCGACATGTGGATGGGTAATTAAATATTCCGACAGTGCATTAGGAATATATTCAGTGATGGCCGTGGTGTTAGCGGCAATGGTTAATTTGCCCTGAATTAGGTTGTTAAATTGAGACAATTCACCTTTCAGGCATTCAATTTCATGCTGGAAAGATTTTGCGTATTTGAGATAAATCTGGCCAATTTCAGTTAGTCTGACACCTTGAGATGAGCGCTCTAAAATTTTTAGGCCTAATTGCTGTTCTAGATTCTTAATCCGGTTACTGGCTGCAGGTGTCGAAATAAAGGTTTTTTCAGCAGCCCGAGTTAAATTTTGAGTCTCGGCGATATTCAGAATCAGCCTGAAATCATTTAAATCAAAGTTCACAGGTTTACTCGCGTGAAATTATTAAAATTAAAAAAGATTATTCGCAGCAATACTTACTTGAATTGATATTAAGTCAAAAGTATTTCATTTTTTCACTATATATGAAATGTGATTATTGTTAGACCAAAGTGAGGTTGCTGGTATGTATTTTTAAATCATTCCATTAGGGATAGGTGACCCAAAACACTAAATGAAGAGCCGTAAGGAGAATAGCGTCCTGTATTGACGGCACCTAAGGGATATCGATATTTTCAAAAAATCCAACATCACGGCCTATATGATGCTGGAAAACCGGAAAATCCTAAATGATGGCTTGGTCAATAAATTCTTGAATGGCAACTCTGCTATAGCCTAATTCCTCTAGAATTGCCTGGGTATGTTCTCCCAGGTCTGGTACAGGACCGATTTGGTAATCTTTATCATTCTTGCATCCGACGGGTTTAAGTGTCGGAACTCGACCAACCGGGGTGTCTACCGCAGTCCAGCGCTGTCGTGCTTGTAATTGTGGATGATGCCAGACGTCTTTCATTTCATTCACATTCGCCCTGGCAATATTGGCAAGATCTAAACGATTGATCACTTCTGTCTGAGTTAAATGTTTAAATACATCTAAAATAATAGCTTGTAGTTTTTCACGATTTTTTGAGCGTAATGTATTGTTTATGAATTCAGGCATTTCTGAAAGTGTAACGTCTTGCAATACAAATTTGCAAAAGGCTTTCCATTCCCGCTCATTTTGAACCGCTAAAATGACTTGTTTATCATCACCCGTATGGAAAAGACCATAAGGATAGATGGTTGCGTGCGAGGCTCCGGTCCGCTGAGGTGCGGTATTGCCACGAAACGCATAATAGAGCGGATAGCCCATCCATTCAGTCATGCTTTCAAGCATCGAAATATCAATACGTTTTCCTTTACCTGTCTTAGCGCGTTCAATCAAGGCAGCCAAAATATTGGAATAGGCATACATACCGGCAGCAATATCAGAAATAGAACAGCCTGCTTTTGTATACTCATTTTCGGTGCCAGTGATCGATAAAAATCCGGATTCACTCTGAATCAGTAAGTCATAGGCCTTTTTATCATGATAAGGACCGGGATTTTCAGCATCATCACCATACCCTGAGATATCACAGACAACAATTTTCGGATTGATTGCAGACAATTCTTCAAAAGACAGACCAAGCCGGGAAGCAGAACCTGGCGCAAGGTTTTGCACCAGTACATCTGCTGTTAATACAAGCTGCCTGAGAATATCTTGAGCCGCTTGAGTTTTAATATCCAGTGTTAAGCTTTCTTTAGACCGATTGGCCCATACAAAATGCGAAGACATTCCATCGACACGCTCATCATATTTTCGTGCGAAGTCACCGATATTTGGACGCTCAATCTTGATTACCCGTGCACCTAAATCTGCGAGTTGCCGTGTACAAAATGGTGCAGCAATTGCATGCTCGAGTGTAATGACGGTAATATCATTTAAAGGAAGCATTGGACTTATTCCTTAAAAGAAATTTTTGCTTTCATGCAAATTTGACCATTGTCTTTTTGAATCCATAATTCTCCTTGCGTGGATTTAATACTGCCATAGATTTGAAAATCATCAAAATCAAAGACTGGATTCACCGCACGAAACTCAAAATGAGTAATTTGTTTATCTGGATATTCTTGTTTGAAATGATGAATTAAAAGAGTGGCTAAAAGTGGGCCATGCACCACAAGGCCAGGATAACCTTCTTCTTGGGTGGCATAAGGACGGTCATAATGAATACGATGTCCATTGAATGTCACAGCCGAATACCTGAATAGCGTCACAGGATCGATAGGGAACGATTTTTTATAATCGAATGCTTTTGTTTCTGCATTTTCAGGCTGCTTCTGAGGAGCACGTTGTACTTGGTTGCTTACATCACGATACACAATGTCTTGTTCTTCAATGATGGCCAATTCATTTTCTGCATAAATTGAATGCTGAACGGTAACGAAATACATGTCACCGCTTTTTCCATGTTTGAACTCAACCTTTAAAATTTCTGATTCACGACATATGGATTGATGAGCGGCAATGGGTTTGATGAACTCTAAGCGGCTGCCTGCCCACATACGCTTAGGAAAAGGAATAGGGGGTAAGAATCCGCCTTTTTTAGGATGTCCATCTAGAGCAAGATCCTGTCCGTTAACCAAAGGTAGAAAATAAAACCAATGATATAAATGCGGTAAATCAGCCGGTAACTTATTTTCTTCATTGAGTAAAGCCTGCATCATTGCTACAGGACGATGATCTGAATAATCATCCAGTACTTCTTTTTTTCCAATCCAATTACTGTAGTTTTCCATGACCACTCCTTAATCCTTTATGCGTTTAAACCCGCTTGCTTCAAAATCTTTTGCGCTCTCAAAATGACGGGTAAATCAATCATTTTTCCATCTAGGCTGATGGCTTGGCCTTGGGCTTGATTAATAGCATCCAAAACACGCTGCGCCCACTGAATTTCAACATCTGTTGGACTAAATGCAGTATTCACAATATCGATCTGCTTTGGATGAATACAAAGTTTTCCTGCAAAACCCAGATTCTTGGCTTGTAAGGTTTCCTTTTCAACTAAAGCTTCGTCTTTGAAGTCAACAGTAACCCCATCGATAGGAGACTCGATTCCTGCAAGTTTAGAAGCCAATACGAATTCATTACGAAATGACAAAAGCTCCTCATAACCGCCTTGCATATTCATTTCTAACTGAAAATCAATTGAACCGAATATCAGTGCCTTAACCGATTTTGCCTGAGCAATTTGACGGATATTGACAAATCCAAGCGGGGTTTCGATCAGTGCGAATATATCCATTGCACGAATAGCAGTCACAGCATCAATATCTGCAACAGATTCAGTTTTGGGTAACACAATCGCTTGCACATTGCTGAATTTTGCCAACTGGATATCGTCCGCAAACCATTCGCTGTTTTTTGAATTGATACGGATCATCATATTTTTTTGTGGATGCTCCATCAGCCAATATTTTAAAGTTTCTCTGGCTGAATTTTTTAAATTCACTGGAACCGCATCTTCTAAATCGATAATAATTGCATCCGCTGATGTGCTGAGCGCTTTTTCAAAACGTTCTACACGATTAGCCGGTACAAAAAGATAAGAGCGTGCAGATTTTTGTACTTTTTCCATGCTGTAGCCTTTATTTAGAATGAGCGCGGTAAATCAAGTAAATGTTCAGCAACATAACTGAGAATTAAATTCGTCGAAATAGGGGCAACTTGATACAGGCGGGGTTCACGGAATTTACGCTCAATATCGTATTCATTGGCAAATCCAAAACCGCCATGGAATTGCAAGCAGTGATTTGCTGCTTCCCAGCTTGATTTAGCAGCCAGATACTTCGCCATATTTGCTTCAGCACCGCAAGACTGGCCATGATCAAACAGTTCACAAGCACGGAAACGCATTAAGTTTGCAGCTTCGATTTCAATGAAAGATTCAGCAAGCGGGAACTGCACACCTTGGTTTTGACCAATTGGACGGCCAAATACTTCTCGGTCTTTTACATATTTGGTTGCGCGATCCATAAACCAATAACCATCACCAATACATTCTGCAGCAATTAAAGTACGTTCTGCATTCAGGCCATCTAGAATATATTTAAAACCTTTACCTTCTTCACCGATTAAGTTTTCTTCAGGAATTTCTAGGTTTTCAAAAAATAATTCATTGGTTTCGTGATTCACCATATTGGGAATAGGTTGCACCGCCATGCCTGATTTCATGGCTTCTTTAATATCAACCATGAAAATAGACATGCCTTCAGATTTCTTTTTCACTTCAGCCAAAGGCGTTGTTCGTGCCAGAAGAATCATCCAATCACTATGCTGCACACGTGAAATCCACACCTTTTGACCATTAATCACATAACTGTCACCTTTTTTTACTGCGGTGGTACGAATCTTTGTAGTATCTGTACCCGTCGTAGGTTCTGTCACTGCCATAGATTGTAGACGCCATTCACCAGATGCGATTTTAGGTAAATAAAATTCTTTCTGTACCTGAGAGCCGTTACGTAACAGTGTACTCATGTTATACATTTGACCGTGACAAGCGCCTGAGTTTCCGCCACTGCGATTAATTTCTTCCATAACTACAGATGCTTCAGCCAAGCCCAATCCTGAACCGCCAAATTCTTCTGGAATCATTGCTGCCAACCAGCCTGCACTAGTTAAGGCATCTACAAACTCTTCAGGATAAGTTTTGTCTTCATCAATTTTGCGATGATATTCATCTGGAAATTGCGCACATAATGCACGAACAGCTTCACGGATTTCTTGGTAGTTATTAAAAGTGCTTTTCATTTGAATGGCCTTATCATGATCCCTTTTATATTTTTGATCATATATTGTTATGTAAAATAATTTAAAATAGTATATTCTGATGGAAGTCATGCTAGAAAATTATTGAAATGGACATCAAACAATTACGGACTTTCGTTACAATATTAGAAGTAGAAAACCTTACTAAGGCTGCAGCTATGCTAAATATTGTGCAGCCTGCTGTATCACGTCAGATTCAAATGCTTGAAGAAGAATTAGGAGTGAAATTATTTAACCGTTCCCGTCATGGGATGGCTTTGACTGAGGATGGTAAGTTACTAGAACCTTATGCAAGAAGAATCTTAGAAGAAGTTGAGACTGCCAAATTAGAATTAACCGCAAATAAAGGAATGATACGAGGGAAAGTTCATATCGGTGTATTGTCGAGTATTAGTGAATTACTTTCTGCTTTGATTATGAAGTTGATCAAGGAGAAGTATCCTGAAGTACAAGTGAAAATATCAGTGGGATATTCTGGGCATTTAAAAGAATGGTTAGAGGCTGGAGATATTGATTTAGCTTTAATGTATGACACTACACCTTCTAAGTTAATTGATTTGACTCCGTTGGTAAAAGAGCCACTATTTTTAATAGGATCGGCTCAATCTACACTTCAGCAAAATGAAGTCCTTGAACTTAAAAAAATAGAGCCATTTCCATTAATTTTACCTTTTCACCCTCATCGATTGCGATCTCTGATTGAGCAGGCTTATAAGCAAAATGAAGCTAACTTAAAGATTTATGCTGAAACTAATGATTTGAATATACAAAAACAGCTAGTTATCCAGGACTTTGGTTATACAATCTTACCCCTAGTTTCTGTAATAAATGAGTATAGGGCAGGATTAATTAAAGTTACTCCAATTTTAGACCCCTCATTTTCTCGTGTGATTACTTTAGCAACGCACTCTACAAGAAATATCCCCAAGCATATTAGGATTATTTCACGCGAAATTATTGGTTGTGTTGAGCAATCTATTGATGAGAAAAAATGGCCGAATGCTCAATGGATATATGAAAGTTAATATCTAAATTTTATTTATAAAATCGTAAGTTAAAGACCTAAAACCACCTGATACGGTTTAAATCCTTCGACCACTGCTTTGGAAATCAACTGAATAAAAGCTTCAGTTTTTCCATAAGCCATCCATTGATCCAATGCTTCATAGTAAGCTAAACGATTCTCTACAGTAATCACACAAGGTGGATAACCAGCTTTAAGCAATTCGAGGTTCATCAATAGGCGTGATGTACGGCCATTGCCATCAATGAATGGATGGATACCTACAAAATCAGCATGTACTTTAGCTGCACGTTCAATGGGGTGAAGCTTATGTGCCTCTGAATTGTACCAATCAACTAGCTGAGCCATCTTGTCATTTAATAATGTGTAATCAGGTGGGGTAGACGTGGCACCAGAGATTAGAACATTTTGTTGGCGATAACGGCCAGCATTATCATCATCAATGTTTTTTAAAATGAGTTGATGGATATTGCGAATTTGCCATTCCGAAAATAGTTCTTCTTTTCTAATAATATCTTCAACGTAATAAATAGCATTTCTATGGTTAATTGCCTCGAAGTGTTCTCTTAATGCTTTCCCACCGACAGTTATGCCTTCTAACACGACTTTCGTTTCTAAAAGAGTAAGGGTATTTCCTTCAATAGCATTCGAGTGGTAAGTCCATCGTAAAATAAGATCTTCTTGTAAATTTTTTACTATTGCTGGGGATAGGGGGCGATGCTGATCTAATTTATTTTTTAAATCATCAATAATTTCAAACATTACTTTGTCCCTAAATGTGTTTAAAAGAATAATACATCAAAAAAGAATATCAAATAAACGATATGTTATAATATAATATTTTTACTAGATTGTAACGATGCTACAATCGGTACACTATTTCAAATCCTGAATTGGGATTTGAACAAAACTACTTCGTGATTCAATACAATAAATCTGATTTGGGTCAAAATTGGGTCAATGAATTTTTTTATTCAATAAAAGATCTTTAGAATTAGTTGGTTAGGATCTGAGTTCAATTGACGCCATCTCTGTAAGTTCTGAAATTTTACTTATTGTTATACTAAGATGATTCTCAAAAGGACAGGATTAACTCGAATGAATGGCTGTTCAGAATATGGCTTACTCTTTTGAGTAAGCCTTTGAGTGTATATGGGAAAATTATAATTATTTAAGTGTTTGATGCTCTTTGCATTAACAATAGAGTTTGAATTTTTTGCCCCAATAAATGCACCATTAAACCCAGCATAACAATACATGAACCCAACCACTGCAAAGTATTTAATTGTTCATCTAAAAATAAATAGGCAAAAATCATACTTATAACAGGTACCCAAAGTGACAATGGGCTAATTTTAGCAACAGGATAACGTGTCAGTAGGTAGATCCATAAGCCATATCCGATAATCGTGGCGAAATAGGCGAGAAATGCGGCGGCGCCGAATCCTTTCCAAGTCAGTGCATGCCAATCCGCAACCACACCTTGCCAGCCAATATTCTGTACCGCTAAAAGTAAAAACCATAAAGGGGTAAGAATATTGCCCCATACGACTAAACCAATTGGGTGAACAGGCCCCATTTTTTTGACTACGATATTACCGCAGGCCCATGAAATTGCTGAGCATAATACCAATGCCAAACCCATTAATGGAACATGACTATGTTGTTGACCAAAGGCAATCAGCATTAAGCCCATAAAGGCAATCGCGATAGCCAGCCACTGGTTCCAAAAGGCTTGTTCGCGTAAAAAAAATGCTGCAATCATGACAGTAAAAAAGGCTTGGGATTGCACAACTAAAGCGACTAAACCTGTAGGCATTCCTGTCGCAATTGCACTGAACATAAAAGCAAATTGAGAAAAGTTACTAATAAAGCCATAAAGTAATAACCATTTCCACCCGATGCTTGGAATACGAATGAAAAAGAGGGCAGGCAATAAAACCAGTAGATAGCGTAAACATCCGAGGAGCATAGGGTGTATCTCACTGACGCCAACTTTCATAAAATAAAAGTTAATACCCCAGATGAACACGACTGCGAAGGCAGCAAGTTTATCTTTTAAAAGCATATGTAATTTCCTAAAGACGTGGATGACCTGTACTTGGTACAGGTCATTGTGTTTGAGGATTAAATTTTGGTTTGTTTGGCAGGGATGAGCGTATTCAGTTGTGTACTTTGATGACGTAATTTAATCAGCTCTATGTAATCACGAATAATGAAGATACAGAACAGGATGCCTGCACTTGCGATACCGAACCAGAACGCTTTTTGAAGACTAGGAATAAAAGCCATGGCAGCAAAGATGGAAAGCATGCCGATGATTGCAAAATAACTGAGGTATGGGAAACACCACATACGAACTTTTAAACGTTCAGGTGCTACACGTTCTAAGTGGCGACGCAAACGGATTTGCGAGAATGCAATCACGATATAGACAAATAAGGCTACAGTTCCATAAGATTCGACCAAGAAAGGGAAAACAGCATCTGGTGAGAAGTATGAAGCTAGAATTGATAGATAACCAAACAATGTGCTAAATAGGATGGCACGAATTGGAACACCATTTTTTGAAAGTTTAGTTAAGCTACGAGGTGCATCACCATTTTGGGTTAACGCAAACAACATACGGCTCGCAGCATAAACACCAGAATTTAAACAACTAAGCACCGCTACGAGAATTACGACATTCATAATGTCTGCAACAAACGGAATATTAAGAACTTTTAATGCACTTACATAAGGCGTCGCAATTTCTGGACTATTCCAAGGGACGATACATACCACTAATAAAATTGAGCAAACATAGAAAATAAGTACACGTGAAATTACAGATTGAGTTGCTTTGGCAACAGATTTTTCGGGGTCTTTGGTTTCTGCAGCAGCAATCGTAACGATCTCAGCACCAAAGTAAAATCCAGTTGCGGCAATAGCACCCGATAAGACTGGTCCCCAACCATTTGGCATAAAACCACCATGATTTAACAATTCACCAAATCCAGCGGCTTGATGGTTTGGCCAAAGACCGAACATATATAAAGAACAAAGGAAAATGAAAAGACCAATCGCAGCAACTTTAATAGATGAGAACCAAAACTCGAATTCACCAAAGGATTTGACTGAGAATAAGTTCGTTGCTGTTAATAGGGCGAGTAAAACCAGACTGACGATCCATTGTGGTGTATCAGGTAACCAATAAGCAAAGAGTTTTGCACCGACAATCGCTTCTAATGCAATCACGATGACCCAGAAATACCAATACATCCATCCTGTCATGAAGCCTGCGAGTCGAGATAAATAGGGCGAATCTTGGAAAGCATGGCGTGCATATGCATAGAAGGAGCCTGATACAGGAGAGGCGGTTGCAAGTTCACCAAGCATTCGCATCACTAAAATAATCAACACACCCGTAATCAGAAAGGACAAAATTGCGGCTGGACCTGCAGCTTGAATCACTACAGAACTACCTACAAATAGTCCCATTCCAATAACACCGCCGAGTGCCATCATTTGGACATGACGAGGTTTTAAAGCACTTTTTAAACTTTGATTTGAATCTGAATCATACATGATGGATTCCCTCTTATATTTTTATAACCGAATCATTACAGATGACTGAATTTGCGCTTAAAGCACTTCATCTCTTAAGTGGTACCAGCGATATAACAATGCTTGCCCGAGTCGACGGAATGGTCGAAACAGATGTGAAGGCAAAGGGGATTTATAAATCGGAAGCTCAAATTGAGGGCGGTGTATTCCCATCACTCGTTCTGCAAGACGGAGTCCTGCCATCGCGGAGAAAGACACACCATTACCACCATAACCAATAGCATAATAAATGCTTTCCTCAGGGTTGGGTTGTACGATACGAGGCATCATGTCATGACTCACATCGACCCAACCCCACCAAGAATAAGCAATAGGTATGCCACGTAAGCTTGGAAATTTGCGATAAAGCCCTTCTTTTAAACGTTCGAGATGGACTGGATTATCTGCATCTGCACCGGTTAAGGAACTTCTACTGCCACATTGCATGGATCCATCAGGGAGTAGGCGATAATAGTGACGTAAAGTTCGAGTATCCGTAATAAATGTGGTGCTGTGTAAGCCTGCCTCAGCACGTTCCGCTTCTGTTAAAGGGCGTGTCACAATAGAATTGGATAAAATCGGCATGATTTTTCCAGAAAGATGCGGGTGTAAGCCATTAGGCGTATAGCCACCTGTTGCAACTGCCACACGTTTTGCTTTGACAATACCATTTGGAGTACGTAAATAATGGATGCCATTGTGCGTTTCCCATCCAAGTACCGGACTTGAAGTATGTACTTTGGCACCAGCAGCACGGGCACGTTTTAAATAGCCAAAAGCCAGTTTTAGGGGGTGTACGCCAACACCATCGGGTTCCAGTAAGGCTCCGGCAGCTTCCTGATCAGCCACATACTCTTCATGCAGTTGCTCACGGCTCAACATACGAGTCTGATAGCCGAACGCCTCTTTCATGACGCGACCTTCATTTTCAAGGAAAGCCATTTTTTTTGCACGATGGGCGATATAAAGATGTCCACCATCTTGTGCATCACATTCAATACCGCTCACGAGGTCTTTAAAGTAGTCAAAGCCCTCCCGAATTTCGGCATCAAGACGTTTGGCGGTGTCTAATCCCCATTTTTCAATCCATTGGGAGCGATACAGACGACCCGACGCATTTTGACCTTGCCCACCGTTACGGCTGGGACAGCCCCATGCGGGACGGTTTGCTTCAAGCACAAGAGGGGCGGCACCAAATTGTTCAGCCAGTGTTAGTGCTGTCGATAGCCCAGTGAAGCCTCCACCAATAATGACAATGTCCGCTTCGGTGTCACCCATTAATGGCCCATCATCTTCGGGTGGCGTACCTGCTGTGCCGACCCAATAAGTTGGCGCATAATTTTCATTACCTGATAGGACAGGAGTGGTTAAAGGGTCAAACTGTGAGTTGTAACTTTTAAAACTCTGTGGCGGTATAGATTTATGCGGTTCTAGGCGTTCGCGAAATGAACTTGCATGTTGGACAGATTGATTCATTGAATGACTCCTTATGCGATTGGTTGCACAGGTCTATTTTTACGGAATGCATTTTTGACGAGAATTTTTCCATCTTTAAATGTAAAGACATCAACCATATTGGCTTCAATCCAGCCGCCATCAGCAGTCGTTGCTGTAAAAGTTGTTTCTGAAATACCGAACTCCGCGTTATCACTGATCCAGTGTTTACCGTTACGCCACTGAGCATCTGGAAAACTTTGAAAGGTATTGCTAAATGCTTGACGAACTGCATCTAAGCCCTCAATTCTGGTTCCAAAAACATCATCTCCAGCCACAGTTTCGAACCGACATTCTGGATGCATGCATGCCATGAGTTGTTCAACATCATGTTGATTCCAAGCTGTTGAAAAATCGGTAAGAAGTTGGATTAATTGTGCTTGCTGCATTTGTATTGCTCCAAAATTAGGTTTTATAAACTGATGAAATGAATGTACGGAAATACTGAAATATGGCGTAGTACCAGATTTAGAGTTTTTATGGAGCCAATAATTAATATTATTAAGTTATTGTTTTTAAATAGATATCTTAAATTAATAAGAGTGGAATGCCTTTTGCTTTATATCAAGTAAGTCCAGTTTTAGCTTAAAGATGGACTGAAACCATGAGCTTTGCACCAGTTTGAGTAGGCAAGCATCAAAATGGATCGCAGCAATGCACAGATATAAGGATTAATTAGTGACTTCAGCAATTTCAGCTACAGTTTGGCAAGCATTATTTTCTAATACGGCACAGAGCGGTTTGAATTTACAGGGCAGAATCTGCCGTATGATGTTTTCGGCTTTAGTACAAGGTTATTTAAAACCAGGTATGGTAGTACCTTCTAGCCGAGATTTAGCTGATCAATTGGGTGTTGGAAGAAATACGGTTACCATTGCGTATCAACAATTGGTTGCTGAGCGAATTTTGGAATCCAAACAGCGGAGTGGACATTTTGTTTGTTTAAATTTCCAGATTGATAGTAGTGAGAATAAAACCATTCGGACCACGTCAAAAGCGACGACTTTGGAGGCTCGCTTTTGTATACGACCTTCAGCACAAAGGCATTTGACCAAACCCAGTGATTGGATGAATTATGCCTATCCCTTTATTTATGGTCAGCCAGATGAGGAAAGCTTTCCTGCCTCAGCTTGGCGGGAATGTGCATTACGTGCCTTATCTGCCAAAGATGCCTCAATATGGTCACAAGACATTACTCAACAGGGGGACGACGCCTATCTCATTAATGCAATCCGTCAGCATATTTTGCCTACTAGAGGCATCATGGCTCAAGAGAATGAAATATTGCTAACCGTGGGGAGTCAGCATGGCTTATATATGTTGGCCACGTTATTAATGCGGCAGAATCATGTGATAGGGGTTGAGGAACCTGGTTATCCAGATGCACGTAATATATTCATGCTACAAACCCAGAATATTGTTCCTTTAGCTGTAGATCATGAGGGGGTAACTTTAACTCGAGCAAGCGAGTGCGATTATTTATTTGTTACGCCAGGACGGCAATGTCCAACAGGTGTAACCATGTCACCACAGCGCCGACAAAATTTATTGCAGTTAGCAGAACAAAACGACAGCATAATTATTGAAGATGAATATGATGCTCAGGTGCTGGTACAAAATACGACGATCCCCGCGTTAAAAAGTTTAGATCGACATGGTCGCGTCATTTATCTTGGAAGTCTGTCTAAGCCATTGGCACCGGGGTTACGTTTAGGATATATCGTTGCTGCACCCGAATTAATACAAGAACTTCGACATTTACGCCGTCTGATATTGCGACATCCAAATGTATTCAATCAACGTGTCTTTGCTTTGTTTATCGATCAAGGCTATTACCATAGCATGCTACGCCGTCAGTACCAGTTACACCGACAACGGGGCGAAATACTCAATAAGGCATTAAAACAATATCTTCCAACATGGAAACCTTATGCTTTGAATGGTGGTTCAGCATGTTGGATTGATACCGCAGCAGATATTGATACTACGGTTTTGTCTCATTATGCCGCAAATTTAGGCGTATTCATTGAATCGGGGCAGTCTTTCTTTTTAGATGATCACAAACAGAAACATTTCCTTCGTTTGGGGTTTGGGTCAATCAGTGCTGATCTAATTAATAAAGGTGTTTTTAACTTGGCGAGGGCGGTTGAAGAGTATTATTTATACAACTAAATACATACGTACTAATTAGTATGGTGGGAGAGTGGTGGCAGTCTAGTCTTTAAAATTGGCAGCTATTTGAAATTTACCAAGTTAAAATTTCCATTTTTCAGTTTTAAGAGGCTTTGTTGCACAAACCTACCGATAAGGTCTTATTCCGCAGTATAATTCCTAGATGAATAAACCTACATCCAAAATCTTTCGTACAACCAATTGGTCCACATATAACCGCGCCTTAATTAATCTAGGCAATATTTCCATTTGGTTTGATCCTTTGACTCAATGGTATGCTCATCCGCAAGCAAAACATGGACGAAATCAAACTTACTCCGATACGGCTATTCAATGCTGCTTAATGATCAAATCTTTATTTAAATTGTCTTTGCGACTGGTCACAGGCTTTGTCCAAAGACTGATTAAGCTTTGTGGCTGAGCAGCCCCGAATATGAGTGATATTCCTACTCCACACTGTGCAGAAGACAAAGGCATATCGATATTGCAATTGGCTATAAAAAAAGTAGTGGTGGTCTCCGTTTACTCGTAGACTCTACTGGCCTAAAGTTTTTAGGTGAAGGTGAATGGAAGCGTAAGAAACATGGACCTGAATATCGCCGCCAATGGCGTAAGCTTCATATTGGTATCGATGCTAAAACCCTTCAAATACGTGCTGTACAACTCACCGCAAATAATGTCTGTGATTCACAGGTACTGGAAGATTTACTTGCTCAAATCCCTTTAGATGAACAAATCGATTCTGTCTATACAGATGGTGCTTATGACACAAAACGATGCCGTCAGGACATTGCAGATCGGCAAGCGCATGCGCTGATTCCACCTAGAAAAAATGCGAAACCATAGAAAGATACAAAGAACAAGCAGCTCGCTAGAGCGAAATGAATTACTTCGAACAGTTAATCTTGCGAAGCAGTGCTTCTCAGGCAGGGCACTATGGAAAAATGGTCAGGCTATCATCGGCGAAGTTTGGTTGAAACTAAGATGCACTGCATTAAATTATTAGGAGATAAACTCAGTGCAAGGAGCTTTGATAGCCAAGTCAATGAGATTCATGCACGTGTAACTGTCCTCAACAGATTTACTGAATTAGGTCGACCACTTACCCAAGTTACGCCTTAAATTTGGCTCAATTAGGGGCGCTTTGCCTTTCAAATCTTTGTGCAACAAAGCCCTAAAAATGAAAAAAACCAGAAAAAATAGGAGCTTAGAGCTCTCATTTTTATGTTAGCTTTCTAAGTCTCTATGTTAATTTGAAGAATACTTCATCATAATGTCCGAATACAGCTATATTTTTTTGATTTCTATAATATCACTTGATTCAATTAGCGATTGGATATTACCAAATAAACTTTGAATATAATCAGAGGCTATATGGATATCTAAATCCTCCCTGCTACGCCATTCTTCTAAGAAGAAATATCTACTCGAGTCATTTTCGCTAATATAAAGCTCATATTTCAAGCATCCTTCTTCTTGAAGCGTAGGCTCTATTACACTTTTTAAAATCGCTTCTAACATTTCTTTTTTATCTGATTTTGCCTTAAAGTTCGCAATTATTGAAATAGTCATTATTTCACCTTGAATTTGTTTTAGAAGTTTTCTAGTACAATTTTGCCTTTTGACTTGCCTGATTCAAGCAACTTATGCGCCTTCTCCAAGTGTGCAGCGTTAATTTTGCCTAGATTTTGGTTGAGGGTACTTCTAATTTTTTGCTGGTCAACTAATTGGGCAACCTGTTGCAACAGATCACCCTGCTTTTCAATATCATCGGTTTCATACATTGAACGGGTGAACATCAACTCCCAATGGATAGAAATAGATTTAGTCTTAAACGGCATAATATCAAATGTTTGTGGATCATCGATCAATCCAAGCTTGCCTTGTGGTGCAATCAGAGAAACTATTTGCTTGATATAGGTTTCTGTATGATTGGTAGAGAATACGTATTTTGGTTTTTCAATGCCTAGTGTCTCGATTTGTGCATTAAAATCTTTGCTATGATCAATGACATGGTCGGCACCCAGTGATTCCACCCAAGATTTTGTTTCTTCACGTGAAGCTGTTGCTATAACGGTCAGATTTGTTTTTGCTTTTAGGAGTTGGATAGCGATTGATCCTACACCACCTGCACCACCAATAATTAAAATACTGCCAACTTCTGTTTCTGAAATTTGAAACCGATCAAACAGCATTTCCCATGCCGTTATTGCAGTTAATGGCAATGCTGCTGCTTCTGCATTAGATACTGTAATTGGTTTAAGACTGATAATTCGTTCATCGACTGCTTGAAACTCAGCATTACTACCATCTCGGGTTAAATCGCCAGCATACCAAACAGAATCTCCTACTTTAAACGAGGTAACTTTTGAGCCAACTTCGATAATTTCCCCAACGGCATCCCAACCTAAAATACGATTATTTGCTTCAGACGAATTTTTTCTCACTTTGGTATCAACTGGATTCACAGAGATTGCCTGAACTTTTACCAGTACATCACGCTCCTTAAGCGTAGGCTTCGCTTTTTCAATATCTACCAATGAATTTTTAAAATCATCATGGTTATTGATAACATACGATACGGCTTTCATAGATTTGTCCTTAACTTTAAAAAAATATAGTAAAAATAGGAGCGAAGTGCTCCCATTTTATGTTATTCAATAATTAGAACTCTTGGCTCGTTGGGCGCAAAACAATTTCATTAATATCTACATCCGCAGGCTGTTCAATTGCATAAGCAATTGCTCGAGCGACTGAGTCAGCTGGTATGGCTTGCTTGTAGAAATCAGTAACAAACTCTGAACTTTCTTTATGAGAAGAACCGAATTTTAGTTCTGACTCAATTGCACCAGGCTCAATAGTAGTCGTTCTAATTGTTCCCCCAACTTCATGACGAAGTCCTTCTGAGATGGCTCTTACAGCAAACTTAGTACCGCTATAAACAGTACCTCCTGGACTAAATACTTTTATCCCTGCAACAGATGCGAGATTAATAAAGTGTCCAAAGTTTTGTTTTTGGAAAACAGGTAGGGTAGCTGCTATACCATAAAGAACACCTTTAATATTAATGTCGATCATACGATCCCATTCATCAACTTTTAGCTCACTTAATGGTGCAATAGACATTAATCCAGCATTGTTTACCAATACATCGATTTGACCAAATGCGCTTAATGCCTTTTCAATAAGTGCTTGTACTTCCTGTGGTTTGGTTATATCCATACCAATAAATTCAGCTTGACCACCTTCAGCACGAATGTCGTGAACAATAGCCTCTAATTTTTCAGTACGTCTAGCACCAAGTACAACCTTTGCACCTTTTTTAGCAAGTAAACGAGCAGTAGCTTCACCTAAACCGCTACTTGCACCAGTGATAACAATAACTTTATTTTCTATATTATTCATACAAGTAACCTTCAACCTATCTGGCAATCATATTTGATCGATTAAGTATTACAGCCTTGTTAGGTATAATAAATGAATAATATTATCTTTCAGAATTCCTATTTACGGAATAATTACCAGAACACAGGATTGGACATGCAGAACAAATTGGAAATGATGCGTATCTTTTGTGTCGCAGCAGAGTCTCGCAATTTTAAAGAGGCAGCAACTCAGCTGGGGATTTCTCCGCAGCTAGTGACACGGGCAATAAAAGAGCTAGAAGAGCAGCGCGGAGAGATTCTGTTTTACAGGAGTACTCGACAAATTAAAATTACTGCTGATGGTGAGCGTTTGGCAAAGCAAGCACGTTTTGCGGTGGGATCGATTGATGCTCTGCTTGTAAAAGACACCAAGGAAAAACGAGATGAAATGCGTGGGACCGTCCGTCTTACTGTGTCGTCAGTGTTAGGGCGTAAATTGGTAGTACCTGCACTAGCAGAATTTGCCACACGTTATCCAGATATTGTCGTGGATTGTGTGCTAACAGATTCACACTCGGATGTGATCGATGAGCGAATAGATATCGGGATCAGATTTGGATTTTTGCCGGACAATCGATATGTGGCAAGGGAATTGGCGAAAGTGAACTTTTATTCTGTGGGTACGCCAGAGTTAATTGATAAGGTTGGAATGCCCAAAAAAATTATTGACCTTGATAAATACCCTCTAACAGCACTATTCGATCATAAAACAGGGCGTTACTGGCCATGGACATTCACCGAAAGTCGAAGCTTCACGCCATCAAAGCCTCGTTTTATTACAGATGATCTAGAAGCTGAATTTCAAGCTATTCTCGCTGGAGTTGGATTCGGACACATGCCTGGATTTCTAGTTTTGCCGTGGCTTAGGTGTACTAGCTCAAACCTGATCTGACAGTTACCCATTTTTTATTGTGCCTGTCAGGTTAAATTTGAGCTAAATTCTTCTCAGCCCAAATCCGTTTTCCATCAAGTAAAGTTTCAAGTGGTGTACGACCACAGCACATTTTTCCTTGATGAGTCCGTTCAGTATTATAGAATTTCAGCCAATCGTCTAGATCAACTTGTAATTCTTCCAATGAGCTATAAAGCTTCTTCCTAAACGTAATTTGATAGAACTCCTGCAAAATCGTCTTATGGAAACGCTCACAGATACCATTTGTTTGCGGCGAAGCTGCTTTTGTCTTCGTGTGATCAATATCATTAACTGCCAGATACAACTCATAGTCATGTTGTTCTACCTTACCGCAATACTCAGTACCTCTGTCTGTGAGGATGCA